>DAIQRF010000119.1:0-6833 GCA_036786505.1 Casimicrobiaceae bacterium
GGAAGGGGCCGCCGGTGACCTCGCGTGCCCAGGCGGCGGCCTGCACGATCAGCGCGGACTGCAGCGCAATGCAGCCGTCGGCTCCGAGCACCGGCTTCAACTCGCGCGGCGGCAAGTACTGATTGACCGGGGCGTATCCCAGCTCGGGCATCAAGCCGAAGCCGCCGCGCTCGGCAGTCAGGCGCGATACTTCCGATGCCGGATCGTCGAAGTCGCCGAAGAACCGGGCGTGGGTGGGACAGGCGAGCACGCACGCCGGCTGGCGCTCCTCGGGCGGCAACAGCTCGTCGTTGATGCGGTCGACGCAAAGCGTGCACTTCTTCATCGTACCCGACGCGGTGTCGAGCTCGCGCGCACCGTAGGGACACGCCCACGCGCAAAGGTTGCATCCCATGCACTTGTCCTGATCGACGAGCACGATGCCGTCGTCGCGCTTGTACGATGCACCGGTCGGGCAGACCGTAACGCAGTCGGCGTCGGCGCAGTGCATGCAGGACATCGGAAAATTGATGGTCTTGCTTGCCGGATACTCGCCAACCTCGTAGTGCCGCACGCGATTGAACCAGACACCGGAGGGCTCGGTGCCGAAGGGTTCGTAGTCGGACAGCGGGCCGCTCACCGGCGACGAGGCGTTCCATTCCTTGCACGCGGTCGCGCACGCGTGACAGCCCACGCAGGTGTCGAGGTCGATGACCAGGCCGAGTCTCACGATGCGGGCAGGGTGTGATAGCGCCAGGTGGATGGCCGCCGGCCGTCGTCGCCGGGCAGGCGCTTCGACACGGAAAATTTTGGCCAGATGCCGGTCTCGCCGACAGCGCACTTGCTGACCTTCACGCGCAGGTCGAACCACGCCGCCTGACCGGTGACCGGGTCCGAGTTGGTAAGCCGGCGATCATCGGCGCGCCCCTTGGGCAACAACTCCGAGATCAGGTGATTGAGCAGGAATCCCGCGGTCGCTTCCGAAGCGTTTTCGTCCAGTCCCGCCGTTCCTGCCTGCCTGCCGATGGCGTTCCAGGTCCAGACGGTGTTCGCCTCGACCCCTTCCATGGTTTTGAGCTGGCAGCGCAAGCGGCCGTGGTGCGACTCGACCCACACCCAGTCGAAATCGCCAAGTCCCAGCCGCGCCGCGGTGCCGCGGTTCATATAAAGGTAATTTTCGGAGATGATCTGTCGCAGCCACGCATTTTGCGAATCCCACGAGTGGTACATCATCATCGGACGCTGGGTGATTGCGTGCAACGGGTACTCGTCGCGCGACAGTCGCGCACTTTCCAGCGGCTCGTACCAGAACGGCAACGGGTCGAAATAGGTGGCCAGGCGCTCGCGGTCGGTCGGCGATGAGGGCTGGGGCCCGTCGTACAGGCCCTGTCCGGCCAGACGGAATTTCTGCAGCGGCTCGGAATACATCTGCATGATCACCGCCACGGGCGGGCTGCCGAACATCGCGTGCTTTGCCGCGAACTCGAGGTAGTCCTTGTTCGCGAACCGGTAGTAGCGCATGTTCTCCGGCCAGTGATAGGCGAAGAACGACTGGTTCTCGATATATTTTTCCCATTGCTTCGGATTCGGCGCGCCGCGCAGATGCGATTTCCCGTCGGCACCGCGCCAGCCGGCGAGAAAGCCGATGCCGGGGTACTTTTCGTAGTTGACGATGAAATCCTTGTAGTCGCGAAATTTGCGCGAGCCGTCATTGGCGGTAAACGCCGGAAACTTGAGCCGCGACGCGAGCTCGATCAGCACCTCCTGCCACGGCCGAACGTCGCGGTCGAGCTCGATCACGGGATGACGGATGGCATCGGCCGCCGCATCCGGCTCGGAAATCGGACGGTCGAGGAGCGAGATCGCGTCGTAGCGCTCCAGGTAGGTGGTATCGGGCAGCACCAGGTCGGCGAAATTGACCGTCTCGGAATGAAACGCATCGACCACCACCAGGAACGGAATCGCGTATTCGCCGCGCTCATCCTTGCGCACCAGCATTTCGCGCACTTCGCCGGTGTTCATGGTCGAGTTCCAGGCCATGTTGGCCATGAACAGCAGCAAGGTGTCGATCGGGTATGGATCCCGGTTCGCCGCATTGGTGATGACCATGTGCATCAGGCCGTGCGGCGACAAGGGCGTCTCCCAGGAATAGGCCTTGTCGATGCGCAGCGGCCTGCCGTCCTTGTCGATCACCAGATCTTCCGGCCGCGTCGGGTTGCCGTTGGGCATGCGTTTCAGCGGGGTGTCGGGAGCGAAAATAATCGCCGGGTCATTTTCAGGCAGCGAGCGCACGGGGATGCGCCGTGGATAAGGCGCCCGCGCACGGAAGTTGCCCGGGCCGTCGAGCGCGCCGAGCAGCATCTGGATCAGGTGCAGCGCGCGGCAGGTGTGAAAGCCGTTGGAGTGCGCGGAAATCCCGCGCATGGCGTACATCGCCACCGGCCGGCCGACGACTTTGTCGTGCGTCCGTCCGTGCATGTCGGTCCAGGTGATGGGCAGCTCGACCGCCTCGTTGAACGCGACATGGGCCATCTCGTGTGCGATGCGGGTGATGGTCTCCGCCGCAACGCCGCACGCCGCGGCCACCTGCTCCGGCGAATAACGATCGTCGAGATAGCGTTCGGCGGCGAGAGAAAAGACACTCTTGGCGACTCGGCCGTCATCGAGCTTGACCGTCGCGAACAGCGCCGGCGCGATCTCCGGTTGCAGGCCGTTGACCAGCCGCTGCGCCTGCTGGTCCCACACCAGCGGATGGTCTTCCGCATCGCGCGCAAACAATCCGTCGCCGGCGATGCCCGGCGTCTGCACCACGAGCCACGGCGCGTTGGTGTAACGGATCAGGAATTCCCAGTCGATCAAGCCGCGCTTGAGCAACACGTGCACGATGGCCAGCGCCAGCAACCCGTCGGTCCCCGGGCGAATCGGCAGCCATTCGTCGGCAATGGCCGAGTAGCCGGTGCGCACCGGGTTGATCGACACGAACTTGGCGCCGCGACGCTTGAGTTTTTCGAGGCCGATCTTGATCGGGTTCGACGAGTGATCTTCGGCCACGCCCCAAAGCAGAAAGTATTTGGCGTGCTCCCAGTCGGGCGCGCCGAACTCCCAGAAGGAATAGCCAATCGTGTACAGGCCGGCCACCGCCATGTTCACCGAGCAGAACCCGCCGTGCGCCGCCCAGTTGGGCGTGCCGAACTGCTGCGCCCACAAGCCCGACAGCGCCTGCATCTGGTCGCGCCCGGTGAAGAACGCGAGTTGGGTCGGGTTGGTCGAACGAATCTTCGACAAGCGCGTAGTAAGCATTTCCAGCGCCTCGTCCCATTCGATCTCGACGAAGTCCGCCGCGCCGCGCTCGCTTCCCGGCCGGCGCTTCAACGGCTTCTTGAGCTTTGCGGCGGAATATTGCTTCATGATCCCGGCGGAGCCCTTGGCGCACAACACGCCCTTGTTCACCGGGTGGTTCAGGTTGCCCTGAATGAAGCGAACCTTGTTGCTCTCGACCGTGACCTTGATGCCGCAGCGGCACGCACACATGTAGCATGTCGTGAAGTGCGTCTGCTGCCGTGAACGCTGATCGAACGCGATGGTGCGGGTCATGGGCGCATCCTGCCGTGGTCAGCGGATCGCGGTGGGAGGTGAGACGAGCCGATAGTATAAAGGATCGCAACGCGCGACAATCGACAGCCGCTTCAAATCGCATCTATCCAATCAGGGGTGGCGTCGCAAGCACATGGTTCAATTCCGCCAAGCATGACGAAATGCATCGACAGGATTGCAGCATATCGCTTGCGCGTGCCGCTGCGGGTGCCGTATCGCCTGGCCTTCGGGCCGGTCGAATATTTCGACACCATCATTGTGGAGGTCGCCGATGCGGACGGCAGAACCGGTTTCGGCGAGGCGACCATACTCACCGGCTACACCGACGAAACGATCGACGACAGCTGGCGCGCGGCCAGGCAGTTCGCCGCGGATCTCGCGCTGGCCGACCGCGAGACCGGATGGCGCGAAATGCGGCGACTGGGAGTGAAATTGCCGTTTACCGCAACCGCATTCGGCACCGCGCTTGAAATGCTGGGAGGCAGCGAAGTGCTGAGCCTGCCGGCTGCGGCCAGCGTTCCGCTGGTCGGACTGCTGAACGCGAGGGAAGAGGAGGCAATACACATCGAGATCGGGCAACTGCTGGCTGCAGGCTACCGCACCCTCAAGGTGAAATTGGGATTCGATGCCGCAAAGGATGCCGAGATGGTGAAGACCGTGCAGCGCGTAGTGCAAGGCCGGGTCCGCATTCGTCTCGACGCGAATCAGGGTTACACCGCCGAGCAGGGCATGAATTTCGTCAAGGCGCTCGATCCCGCCGACATCGAGCTGTTCGAGCAACCCTGCGCCGCAGGCGACTGGGAATCGCACCTCGCGGTAGCCCGGGTTTCGCCGGTGCCGATGATGCTCGACGAATCGATCTACGGGCTCGAGGATATCGAGAAGGCGGCAAGTCTCGAGGCCGCCGACTACATCAAAGTGAAACTCATGAAACTCGTCACCCTGGATGCCCTGGCGAAGGCGATCGAGCGGATCCGGGAACTGGGCATGAAACCCGTCCTCGGGAATGGTGTCGCATGCGATCCGGGATGCTGGATGGAGGGTTGCATTGCGGCACGGTATCTCGACAATGCGGGCGAGATGAACGGCTTCCTGAAGGCGCGCGCACCGCTGCTGCAAGGCGGTCTCGAATTCGGCAACGGCGCCATGATCGTCAAGCCCGGCTTTTCGCCGCGTCTCGATCCGGCGAGCCTCGATGAATATCTCATCGATAGCGTAACATTTGGGCAGCGAACCGTTTCCGGCGCTGCGATCGGCGTGGGTTACGCCGGAAGATGAAGGCCATCGCGATCGCCGAGTTCGGCGGCCCGCAATGCCTGCGGCTGATGGACATGCCGGAGCCCGTTCCGGCAGCGGGCGAAGCGCTGGTCAAGATCGAATTTGCCGGCATCAACTTCATTGATGTATACATGCGCAACGGCGAGTACGCGCGCTCCCATACTTATCAAACGCCGCTGCCGATGACCATCGGCATGGAAGGCGGCGGCACCGTCGCCGCGCTGGGCGGCGGCGGCACCGGGTTTGCGGTCGGCGATCGCGTTGCCTACTGCATCGTGCGCGGAAGCTACGCGCCGTATGCAACGGTTCCGGCGTGGCGGCTGGTGAAAGTACCCACGGATGTGCCGATGCCGGTCGCAACGGCCTTGATGCTGCAGGGGTTTACCGCGCATTATCTCAGCCACTCGGCATTCGCTCTCGACGAAAGCAGCACCTGTCTGGTGCATGCGGGCGCCGGAGGTGTCGGACAACTCCTGATCCAGCTCGCAAAACTCAGGGGAGCGACGGTGATCACCACCGTTGGCAACGCGGAGAAGGCGGACATCGTGAAAAGGCTCGGCGCCGACCACTGCATACTCTATCGCGATCTTGATTTTCGCGACGAAGTGATGAAGATTACAGTCGGCAAAGGGGTAGACGTCGTCTATGATGCCGTCGGCAGGGAAACGATTTCGCGCAGCATTCGGAGCCTGAAAAGACGTGGCTTGTGCATCAACTATGGCGGCGCCTCGGGTCTGGTGCATTCGATCGAGCCGCTCGAACTCGCCGAGGCCGGCTCCGTGTTTTTCACGCGTCCGCATCTCGCCGACTACATCGCATCGGCCGCGGAAATGAACATGCGTGCGGCAGATCTTTTCGGCGCGTACGCCGCGGGCAGGCTCAAGGTCAATATCGACCGCGAGTTTGCGCTGGGCGATGCGGCCGAGGCACACCGCTATCTGGAAGGACGCAACACCAAGGGCAAGCTCGTGTTGCGGGTATGAAAGACAGGCAGCGCTTCGCAGATAGCGCGTTTGAAAATTCGAAGGCTCTTCACACCAAAGGAGGTGTACCGTGCATTGCTACAAACTGACCAGGCGAACCGCGCAGGCGCTCGCCGCATTGCTGCTCGCGCTCGCATCCGTCGCGGCCGTGGCGCAGGAAAAGTACCCGTCACGTCCGATTGAGTTCATCGTTCCATGGGGCCCCGGCGGCGGCGCGGACCAGCTTGCGCGGAAAGCCTCCAAATTGATGGAGGAGGATCTCAGGGTTTCACTGCCGGTGGTCAATGCACCGGGCGCCACCGGCAACACCGGCATGGCAAAGCTGCTGGCGGGGCAGGCGGACGGCTATTCGATCTCGGTGATGACCTGGGACACCTTTGCGCTGCTGGCGACGACCAATACGCGCTGGAACATGAAGGACATCATCCCGGTCGCGTTGATGATCAAGCAGCCTTCGGCGTTCCTGTCCGCTTCCAACGGCAACCTCAAGACCTGGGCCGATGTCGAGCGGGAAGCGAGGGCGCGACCGCTCAAGGTCGCGGTGACGGGATTCGGCAGTCCGGACGACATCACGGTCAACGTCTTCGCCGCACGCGGACTGAAGCTGATCTCGGTTCCGTTTGCCAACCCGGGCGAGCGCTACACGGCCGTTCTCGGCGGGCATGCGGATCTGCTGTACGAGCAGATCGGCGACGTGCGCAGCTTCGTCGATAGCAAGCAGATCCATCCAGTCATCGTTTTTTCGGACAAGCGCTTCAGCCTGTTCCCCGACGTTCCGGCGTCCAAGGAACTCGGCTACGACATCACGCTGCCGCAGCGGCGTGCGGTGATCATGAAGGCCGGCACCGATCCAAAGCGGGTGAAGGTGATCGCCGACGCGCTCGCCAAGGTCGCAGCCAGTGCCGAGTACAAGGCCTACCTCAAGGACCAGTATGCGACGGACGACAGTTACTTCTCCACCGAAGATGCGGTCAAGATCATGGAGGAGGAACTGAAGGA
>DAIQRF010000120.1:0-6824 GCA_036786505.1 Casimicrobiaceae bacterium
TCGAGGGCGACCTCGCCTCGATCAACGGCCTCGACCGCAAGAACGGCTTCCTCAAGTGCATGAAGGCGAAGTACCCGAAGCTGAAGGTCGTGGAGTACGCGACCAAGTGGGACACGCCGACGGCCGTCAACGACGCGAAGACGGCACTCAGCGCCTATTCCGACCTCAAGGGGATCTACGTCCACTGGAGCCCGATTCCATTTTTTGCGAAGTTGTTCTCCTTCATCGGCGGCACAGGTTCCGTGAAACTGCGTTTGAACTTCATTAGGTCGTTCCATGCAATGGCCGGCTCCCCGCCTCCGATACCTTTAGCACGCATGCGACGAGCATGATCGATCGCCTCCGCTGCGCCGACCAATACTTTTTTTGGATCGCAGCCGCGCAGCGCACAAGTGCCCCCAAACGGCAGGTGATCGACGACCGCCACGCTCCATCCGGCAGAGCGACAGCGCGAAGCGGCCATAGACGCAGCCGTACCGGTTCCGATGGCGATGAGATCGTAGTGCTTATTCATGTGAATCCTCTCCCGATGCAGTGTAGGCACTGCAAAGCCGGGTGGTTATAGGCGATGACGTATCCCGTCACGGCGTTACCATTCAGCTCCTTTCAGCCAGAGCCAGGTCGCCAGCGCACACACAGAAGTATGCTCTCGGCGTCGAAGTGCCGCTTCAGATAGATCGCATCACGTCGCACCGGCTTGGTCACCAGAGCCCCCAAGGAGACCCTCCCCGTACTACACTGCCCAATTGCGCCAGAACCCCTACCCACTATGGACACCCTGAAGACAAGCAGCGACACGCTATTCATCCTCCTGGGCGCGATTCTGGTGCTCGCCATGCACGCCGGATTCGCGTTCCTCGAGCTCGGCACCGTCCGCAAGAAGAGCCAGGTAAACGCGCTGGTGAAGATCATCGTCGATTTCTCGGTGTCGACGATGGCGTATTTTTTCATTGGGTACGCGATTGCCTACGGCGTCACGTTTTTTTCCGGCGCCGAGACGCTCGCGCAGAAGAACGGCTACGAACTGGTCAAATTCTTTTTTCTGCTTACGTTCGCCGCGGCGATTCCGGCGATAGTGTCCGGCGGCATCGCCGAGCGCGCGCGGTTCAATCCGCAGCTAGCGGCATCGTTCCTGCTGGTCGGATTCGTCTATCCGTTCTTCGAAGGCATCGCGTGGAACCAGCACTATGGCGTCCAGGCGTGGCTCAAGGGCACGTTTGGCGCCGAGTTCCACGACTTCGCCGGCAGCGTCGTCGTGCACGCCTTCGGCGGCTGGGTTGGCCTCGTCGCAGTGCTGATGCTCGGCGCGCGGCGTGGGCGCTACACGAAGGAAGGCGCCATCTCCGCGCACCCGCCGTCGTCGATTCCGTTCCTCGCGCTGGGTGCATGGATCCTGTCGGTGGGCTGGTTCGGTTTCAATGTAATGAGCGCGCAATCTATCGACAAGATTTCGGGGCTCGTCGCGGTGAATTCGCTATTGGCGATGGCGGGAGGAACGATAGCCGCATTTGTCGCCGGCAGGAACGACCCGGGTTTCGTTCACAACGGGCCGCTTGCCGGGCTGGTGGCGATCTGCGCCGGTTCCGATGTCGTCCATCCGCTGGGCGCGCTGGCAACGGGCGTCATTGCCGGCGCGCTGTTCGTATTCCTGTTCACGCAGACGCAGAACCGCTGGAAGATCGACGACGTCCTCGGCGTGTGGCCGTTGCACGGCGTTTGCGGCGCGTGGGGCGGCATTGCCGCCGGAATTTTCGGCGCGAAGGCGTTGGGTGGGCTGGGCGGCGTCGCGTTCGGGTCGCAGATCGTGGGCACCCTCCTTGGCATCCTGATCGCGGTGAGCGGCGCGGCGATCGTCTACGGCATGTTGAAGAAGGGCTTCGGGTTGCGCCTGGAGCCCGAGGAGGAATTCAACGGTGCGGACCTCACGATCCACAGGATCACCGCGACGCCAGAACGCGAGCAGTCGTGGTGATCGACATCCGGCGTCGTCGTGACGTTGACGCAGCACGTTGCGATCGACGTCGTCGCAGGTAAGCGCGGCCGAAAACCGTGCGTAATCCGTGACACGCTCCGCAGCCGACGCAGGCGGCCGCGCGATCCGTGCGCTCGCGGTCACTCTGGCGATTCAGGCGTTTACCTCGCTCGCCGCGACAGCGACCTCCGTTCTCGCCCCTGAGATCGCACCAGCCGCGGGCTTCTCACCCAGACTCATCGGCGTTTTCGTCGGTCTGGTCTACGCAGGCTCGATGCTTGGCAGCCTTTTTTCTGGCGGATTCATAGAGCGTTACGGTGCGATACGTGTGAGCCAAATCGGCGCCCTTGCCTGCGCCGCCGGTGTCGCACTCGTCTGTGGCCCGATCTGGGCGCTCGCGCTGGCGCCGATGGTGATCGGGCTCGGCTATGGAACGATCACGCCGGCGTCATCGCATTTGCTGGCGCGAACTGCACCCCCTAACCGAATGGCGCTGACTTTCTCGATAAAACAGACTGGCGTTCCCCTCGGCGCAGCACTGGCGGGCGCGACACTGCCTGCACTCGCGCTCGCGTTTGGCTGGCGCAGCTCGCTGTTCCTCATTGCGCTTGCCGGAATCGGGATTGTGCTCATAGCACAATCCACGCGCAAATCGTTGGATATCGAGCTTGCGCGGCACCGCAGAGTCTCGCTGTCAGCCGCATTCGCGCCGTTGAAACTGATTGCGCGCGATCCACGCTTGACGGAGCTCGCGCTGGTTGGATTTTTTTACGCCGCCACCCAAGTCTGTCTGATGAGCTATCTCGTCGTCTATCTGGCTGAGACCTTGAAGGCATCCTTGGTCACTGCGGGATTCGCGCTTACCATCGCCAACGTCGGTGGCATCGTCGGTCGCATCGCGTGGGGCGCGGTTGCGGACCGCCGGATACCACCGCGTCGCATGCTCGCGTTGCTCGGTTTGACTGCGGGCGCCTGCAGCATCGCAACCGCGACCTTCAACCAGGGATGGCCGCCATTTGCCCTGATGATGGTATGCGCAATTTTCGGCGCCACTGCGATCGGCTGGAACGGCGTTCAACTCGCCGAGGTCGCACGCAACGCCCCGGAGGGACAGGCCGGCGCGGTTACGGGGGCCTCCGGCTTCGTGACGTTTGCCGG
The DNA here is from genome assembly GCA_036786505.1 of Casimicrobiaceae bacterium. Classification (GTDB taxonomy): domain Bacteria; phylum Pseudomonadota; class Gammaproteobacteria; order Burkholderiales; family Casimicrobiaceae; genus PALSA-1003. Next base: position 3,131 of record DAIQRF010000120.1, read on the forward strand.
CGTCGTCATGGGTCCGCCCGTCTTCGCCGTGATGGTGGCGTTCACCGCAAACTATCGTATGGGCTTTCTGCTGTTTGGTTGCACAAGTCTCATCTGTGGCTCTTGGCTTCTCGTGCGCTCGCGCTGAGGTAGCGCGGCAGGCACGCCCATTGCTCGTCGTCACACGCCCAGACGGGGCGGCGTTCTCCGTGAATACCGCTCCTCGCCGGCGCCGTCTCGCTCCGGCACTGCCTTACCCGCATTCCGCGTCCGTCGATGTCCTACGTCGAAAAGGTCGCGCACCGACAGCAATTCCAGAATGGGTCTGACGGACTGCAAGCCGTGAAGACCATAAAATTGTTGGCGTGAGCTTACCCTGCAAGTCGACGGAATTCGAACGCCGTTCGTCTTATGCAACGCATCCTGGCAACTGATATGTGCGCCTGTGCATGGACCGAACGCGCAATAAGTATTTCGTTGGCACATGCTGACAGTCCCTGCCATTCAGTACACGCAATGCCGGCGTGCGGCGGCATTGGTTAAGCGTCCTTCGGTCCAATGCCAGCTTTCACGAAGTTTTTCTTCCTGACCGCATTGTTGGCCGCGGCTTGGGCACATGATGCCAACGCCGACAAAAAGACGGTTTGCAGCATCACCGTCAATTCTCCGGACGAAAAGGAAGCTTTCCGGCGGAGCCTGCCCCCGGACAAATTTCAGTTTGTGGAACTGGTTGAGCGCGGCCGATCCGATTGGTTGGAATCGGCCTGCCGCCAAGGCATTCGCTGCGATGTTCTCGTCATCTCCGGCCACTATGACGGCGGCAATGAATTCTTCTCGGATCAGCTAGATGCGCAGGAGTTTCTGCCCGTCGATGAGATGGAGCGTGTCTCGTGCAGTGATTCGTGTCCTGGATTGTTCTCGCAACTGAAGGAGGTCTATCTTTTCGGCTGCAACACGCTGAATCCGGAAGCACTCAGGAGTGCGTCGGCCGAGATCGGGCGAAGCCTGGTCCGTTCAGGGTATTCGCGGGCTGATGCCGAGCGCCTGTCCCGCGCGTTGAGCACGCGTCATGAGGGAAGCAGTCGTGATCGCATGCGGCTCATTTTCAAAGACGTGCCGGTGATCTATGGCTTTTCGTCGGTTGCACCGCTCGGACCGACGGCCGCCTCCGTCTTAGGCCGCTACTTTCAATCTGCCGGAACTGCAGAGGTTGGCAGTGGCCGTGCAAGCGGAAAGCTGCTCGGTCAGTTCGCCGGTCATTCGTTGGCCGTCTCGAACGGTTTGAGCGATTCGGATCCGCATATGGCCCATCGGCGGGACGTTTGCCAATTCTCCGACGATCGATTGTCGTCGGCGCAGAAGGTTCACTTCATCCATAAGCTCCTGGGTCGCGAAATGGCGGAAGTGCGCATGTTCCTGGACCGCATCGAGAAATATGCTGCATCGCTAAGCGAGGCCGAGCGGCAACTGCCTGCGGTTTCGCGAGCGCTCGACGGGATCGCACGCGATGACACAGCGCGTGCCCGGTACCTCGACTTTGCACGCGATGCCGATGATCCTGCGGTTCGCGCGCGGATGATCGGGCTGGCGCACCGTCTCGGATGGCTTTCGCCGGCGGAGAAACGCGCCGAGCTCATGCGGATGATTGGCGATCAGCTGGCGCGAAACGCCGTGACTCCGGCCGAGGTCGACTTGGTGTGCTCGCTGAACAAGGACGGCGAGTTGGACGAGGAGCTGCATCGGCTGCGGCTGCTGCCCGCGCAGGCCGACAAGGTGAGTCAGGCTGCAGTGCTGGCCTGTTTGGGGAACGGAGAGGCTCGCGCGCAGGTACTGCTGGCGTTGACGAGCCCGAACGATCAAGAAGTTGAGATCGCGCAGGTTTATTTGCGCCACCGGCCGATCGCCGACGTGAACGAGCTTCGTTTGCTTACGTCGCGGATCGCGCGCATGAGCGGGTCCAACGCGCAGATTCGCGCCCTCGACACGCTCGCGGGCCAACATCTGTCCGATCCCGAAAGTCTGGAGGAGCTGGCGCGTTTGTTCCCCATCGCCGAGTCAGCCGGCGTCCAGACGGCCATTGCCGGCATCCTGATCCGCTCCGACTACCAGGCAATCGCCACACCCGAGCTCGTGCAAACGCTGCGTCAAAGTCGGCTGAAGGCTTCAGTTGGCGCAGACATGATCGACGTTCTTCTCCGCCGCCTGCAAGCGCTGTAGTTTCTCCTCGGCTCTGAACGTGCGCTTGGGGAGCGAGCGTTCAACGGAGAACGAGCCGAATCGGTTCTCTGGCCCGGAAGCCGCCTGCGAGGCGCATATCCAGGGAAATCGGCCACGCGGCCGAGTGCAGGGCCGTGATCCCGGCTGCCCACCCCGAACCCCTGTTCCAAGGCATGGTACCCGTGCAATACTAGCGACCCCTGCTAGCGCCCCTGTTTTGCGCTAACGCCTTTCCCTATGGCTGCTTCCACGAAACTTGTCCTCCTGGCCGCGTTTTTGGTCGCCGTGTGGGCTCACGATGCGCGCGCCGACAAGAAGACGGTGTGCACGATGACCGTAAATTCGCCCGACGAAAAGGAAATATTCCGCCGGAGTCTGCCGCAGGATGATTTTCAGTTTGTCGAGCTGGTGGAGCGCGGCCGCCCCGATTGGTTGGAATCGGCCTGCCGAAAGGGTGTCCGCTGCGATGTGCTTCTCATCTCCGGCCATTTTGACGGCGGCACCGAGTTTTATTCGGATCGGCTGGATGCGAGGGAGTTTCTGCCCGTCGACGAAATGGAGCGCGTCTCGTGCAGCGACTCGTGTCCTGGATTGTTCTCGCAGCTGAAAGAGGTCTATCTCTTCGGCTGCAACACGCTGAATGCGGAAGCGATGAGGAGCACGTCTGCCGAGATCGGGCGAAGCCTCGTCCGTTCCGGGCACTCTCAGGCAGACGCGGAGCGGCTGTCGCGCGTGTTGAACGAGCGGCACGGTGAAAGCAACCGTGATCGCATGCGTTATATCTTCAAAGACGTGCCGGTAATCTATGGCTTTTCCGCGAAGGCGCCGCTCGGGCGGACGGCGGCCCCGATGCTGGACCGCTATTTTCAATCGGGCTCCAGCGCCGAGATTGGCAGCGGCCGGACGAGCCCGAAGCTGCTCAGTCTGTTTGCGCCAAGTTCCATGACCGTCGCCACCGGGTTGACCGATTCGGATCCGGATGCGGGGTTTCGGCGGGACGTCTGCCATTTCTCCGATGATCGATTGTCGTCCGCGCAGAAGGTCGGCTTCGTCCATGAGCTCCTGGATCGCGAGATGTCGGAAGTACGCATGTTCCTCGACCACATCGAGAAATATTCGGCGTCGTTGAGCGAGACCGAGCGCCAGGAGCCTCCGGTTTATCGGGCGCTCGAAGAGATCGCGCGCGACGAGGCCGCGCGCACGCGGTATCTCGAGTTTGCGCGCGATGCCGACCAGCCTTCGGTTCGCGCGCGCATGATGGAGCTGGCGCGCAGTCTCGGCTGGCTTTCGCCCGCGGATCAACGTGCGGAATTCATGCGGATGATCGGCGACCAGCTGGCGGGAGACTCCGTGAGTTCGGCAGACGTCGACCTGGTGTGCGCGCTGAACAAGGACCACGAATTGGACCAGGAGCTTCATCGGCTGCAAGTGCCGCCGGCGCAGGCCAACAAGGTCCCTCATGCTGCCGTCCTGGCCTGTTTGGGGAGTACCGTGGCTC
>DAIQRF010000121.1:0-6822 GCA_036786505.1 Casimicrobiaceae bacterium
CGCTCATGCAGCACTGCGGGGTGCGCCTCGTGATCGGCAAGGGCGGCATGGGCGCCGCTTCGCTTGCCGCATTCGGCGAGCTGGGGGGAGCCTATCTGGCCATCATCGGCGGCACCGCGGCGCTGGAGACGACGTGGATCGAAGCGATCGAGGACGTCGATCTCGACGACTTGAATCCGGAGAGCCTGTGGCGCTTTCGCATTCGCGATTTCGGACCGCTGCGCGTGGCCATGGACAGCCATGGCGGGAGCTTGTACAACGCAGTCGACGTCAAAGCGCGCGACAAGCGCGCGGCCGTACTCGCGACGCTGGGTGTGAAGCCCCGCTGACCTAAGCATGCGTCGTCTTCGCACCGACATTCTCATTCTGGGCTCGGGCGGCGCGGGCCTGTTCGCCGCGTTGCACGCACAGGCGGCGAACCCGTCGCTGTCGATCACCATCGCGGTCAAGGGGCTGCTCGGCAAATGCGGCTGCACGCGCATGGTTCAGGGAGGCTATAACGTCGCGCTCGCATCCGGCGACTCGGTCGAGCGCCACTTCATGGATACGATCGAGGGCGGCAAATGGCTGCCGGATCAGGACCTCGCCTGGACGCTGGTCACCGGTGCGGTCGAGCGTATTCACGAGCTCGAAAACGAGATCGGCTGTTTTTTCGATCGCAATCCCGACGGCACGATGCACCAAAAAGCATTCGCCGGCCAGACCTTCGATCGCACCGTGCACAAGGGTGACCTGACCGGCATAGAGATCGTCAATCGCCTGGCGGAGCAGGTATGGGCGCGCGGTATCGGGCGATTGGAAGAACATCGGGCGTTGGAATTCATTCTGACCGCCGACGGTAGCGCACTCGCGGGTGTGTTGCTGGTCGACATGCGCGACGGCGAGTACGTTCTGGTCGAAGCCCAGGCCGTTCTGCTCGCGACCGGCGGCGGGCCCACCATGTACCGCTTCCATACGCCTTCCGGAGACAAGAGTTGCGACGGGATGGCGATGGCCTTGTCCGCCGGCCTTCCGCTGCGGGACATGGAAATGGTTCAGTTTCATCCCACGGGACTGCTCGCCGGAGCGCATACGCGGATGACCGGGACGGTGCTGGAAGAGGGACTGCGCGGCGCCGGAGGATATCTGCTCGACGGCAACGGCCAGCGCTTCATGCACCACTACGATCCCCGCGGCGAGCGTGCAACGCGCGACATCGTCTCGCGCGCCATCTATGCCGAAATGCGCGCCGGCCGCATCACGCCGAACGGCGGAGTCTGGCTGTCGATGGCGCATCTCGGCCCCGACAACGTGCGCCGCCAGTTCAAGGGCATGGTCGAACGCTGCGCGGATTGCGGTTTCGATCTCGCCGGCGGCCGGGTCGAAGTCGTGCCGACCGCGCATTACATGATGGGCGGCGTCGAATTCGCCGCCGATTGCACCACGGCGCTGCGAGGGCTATTCGTCGCGGGAGAGGACTCCGGCGGAGTGCACGGGGCAAACCGGCTGGGCGGCAACGGGGTGGCGAATTCCACCGTCTTCGGCGGCATCGCCGGTGACGCGATGGCGGCGTGGGTCGGCCGGGAAGGCTCGTGTCGCGCTCCCGATGCACGCGCAGTCGAGGCCGCAATCGAACGCGCCGAGCGCCCGTTTCATGCGGGAGAAGCCGGCGATCTCGAAGCGATCCGGGAACAGCTGCACACGACCATGTGGGACGACGCGGGCATCGTACGCGACGCGGCGAGCCTCGCGCGCGCGGCTGCCGCCCTCGAAGCGCTTGCGCAGCAGCTTCGCGGCTACGCGCTGCCGAGCGCGGCGCGCGATCGCGCCTTCAACCTGACCTGGCATGATTGGCTCAACCTGACCAATCTTGTCGCGGTCAGCCGGGCGATCGTTCGTGCTGGCGACGCGCGCGAGAACTCGCGCGGCGCGCATTTTCGCGCGGATTTCCCCGAGCCCGGGGAGCTTTCGGCATCGACCTTTATCCGTGTCCAGGAACGCGGCGGCGCGCTCGAAATCGAGGCAGTCCCGGTACGGTTCACCCGCGTCCAGCCGGGAGCATCGCTGCTCGCAAGCTGATGCCGGTCGATTCAGGCGCCGGTCAGCGCCGGCTCACCGCGCCGGCCTGTCATCGCACTGTCACAGTCGCCCGCGACAATGTCGGCTGCTCAAATGCGAGGGATCGACAATGAATATCAAGCGTTACACAGCAGCGTTTCTGGGGGCGGCCATCGTCGGCTTCGGCCTCGAAGCACAAGCCGTCGACATCACCGGCGCCGGCGCGACCTTTCCGTATCCGATCTACGCCAAGTGGGCCGACGCCTACAAGAAGCAGACGGGTATCGGCATGAACTACCAATCGATCGGATCAGGCGGCGGCATTGCGCAGATCAAGGCGAAGACGGTCGACTTCGGCGCGTCGGACATGCCCTTGAAACCCGAGGATCTGCAATCCGCCGGGCTGATGCAGTTCCCGGCAATCATTGGCGGCATTGTGCCGGTGGTGAATATCGAAGGCGTGGCGCCGGGAGCGATGAAGCTGACGGGAACCGTCGTGGCCGATATCTATCTCGGCAAGATCAAGAGCTGGAACGACAAGGCGATCACGGTTCTGAATCCCGGTCTCAAACTGGCCAACGAGCTGATCACCGTGGTTCGGCGGTCGGACGGTTCCGGCACGACATTCAATTTCACTGACTACCTGTCGAAGGTGAGCGACGAGTGGAAGACCAAGGTCGGCTCGAGCACGGCCGTCGCCTGGCCGGAAGGCGTGGGCGGCAAGGGCAACGAAGGCGTGGCAGCGTACGTGCAGCGAATCAAGGGATCGATCGGCTACGTAGAGTATGCCTACGCCAAGAAGAACAATCTGGCATACACGCTGGTCCAGAACAAGGATGGACAATATCCGAAGCCTGACAACAACACGTTCCAGGCGGCTGCGGCCTACGCGGACTGGGTGCATGCGCCCGGCTTCTATCAGATCATCACCAATTCGCCCGGAAAGGATTCGTGGCCGATCGCTGCGACCAGCTTCATTCTGCTGCACACGGTGCAGGCCAAGCCCCAGAACGCGATGGCGGTGATGAAATTCTTCGACTGGTCGTTCAAGAACGGCGACAAGATGGCCGAGGATCTCGACTACGTGCCGCTGCCGGACAATCTGACGAAGTTGATCGCAACCGCGTGGAAAACGCAGGTCAAGGATGGCGCCGGCAAGCCGGTGTGGAACTAGCGAAGGTCGCGACAGGCCCACACGCGCGCAAAGACACGCAAGCAACTCGCAGCATCCCGGCCGCGCGTCCGCGGCCGGCTCATTTCCGGGCAAGGGCAGTATCATGACGGGCACTTCCGCTTCCATGGCACTGCCTGGCCCGATGGATCTACGCGTTGAATCGCGCCGACAGCGCGAACCGAATCCACCCGCCCCGCGACAAGCGGCGGCGCCGTGGCAGGACTGGGCATTCGAACGCGCGACCATGCTGTTCGCGGTGCTGGTGCTGGCGATGCTGCTCGCCATCATCGGCGCGCTGACGTACGCGGCGCTGCCGGCGCTGCAAAAGTTCGGGCTCGGGTTCTTTTTCACCAATGTCTGGAACCCGGTCAAAAGCGAATTCGGGGCGCTCGCCCCGATTTACGGAACGCTGGTGACATCGGCCATCGCGTTGCTGATCGGCGTCCCGGTGAGCTTCGGCATCGCCCTTTTCCTCACCGAGATGTGCCCTCCCATCCTCAAACGCCCGCTGGGCACCGCGGTCGAGCTTCTGGCGGCCATCCCGTCGATCATTTACGGGATGTGGGGCCTGTTCGTATTCGCACCGCTGTTCGGCGACTACGTGCAGCCGCTGCTGCAAAAAATCTTCGGCAACCTCTGGATATTGGGCCCGTTGTTCAAAGGGGCCCCGAACGGCATCGGCATGCTCTCCGCGGGTATCATTCTGTCGGTGATGGTGATTCCCTTTATTTCGGCGGTGATGCGCGACGTGTTCGAGATTGTCCCGCCGGTGCTCAAGGAGTCCGCGTACGGCATCGGCTGCACGACCTGGGAAGTGGTGCGCAATGTCGTGCTCCCTTACACCAAGGTCGGCGTCATCGGAGGAATCATGCTCGGGCTGGGCCGCGCGCTCGGCGAGACCATGGCGGTGACCTTCATCATCGGCAATGCCTACCGCATCAGCAGCTCGCTGTACGCGCCCGGCAACTCCATCGCGTCGGCGCTTGCGAATGAATTCAACGAGGCCGCGGACCCGGTCCATCGTGCTTCGCTGATGACGCTTGGACTGGTATTGTTCGTGCTGACCTTGATCGTGCTTTCATTGTCGCGCCTGCTCATCGCGCAGCTGGCCAAGGGCGAGGGGCGGCGGACATGACGACCGCGAACGTCGACCGGGCAACGTCCGGACGTTATCGCAAGCGCTTGTTCGTCAACCACTTGAATCTCGCCATGTCGCTCGCCACCATGGCATTCGGCATGGCGTTCCTGCTGTGGATACTGACAGTGCTGTTTACCAATGGATTTGCGGCGCTTGGGCCGGCGCTTTTTACCGAGATGACGCCGCCGCCAGGCTCCGCAGGAGGATTGCTCAACGCCATCTTTGGCAGCGTCGTCATCGTCGGCGTCGCAACGTTTGTCAGTACGCCGATCGGCATCCTGGCAGGCATTTATCTGGCTGAATTCGGCAAGGACCGTTGGCTCGCCAGTATTACGCGATTCATCAACGATATCCTGCTGTCGGCGCCTTCGATCGTGATCGGCCTGTTCGTTTACACGGTATACGTCGCGCAGGTGAGGCATTTCTCCGGCTGGGCCGGCTCGGCGGCGCTGGCGCTGATAGCCATTCCGGTCGTGGTGCGAACGACCGAGAACATGCTGCATCTGGTTCCGAGCAGCCTGCGCGAGGCGGCGATCGCGCTTGGAGCGCCGATGTGGAAGGTGATCCTGATGGTCACGCTGAAGGCAGTGCGCGGCGGCGTGATCACCGGCGTGTTGCTGGCAGTGGCCCGGATGTCGGGCGAGACCGCGCCGTTATTGTTCACCGCACTCAATAATCAGTTCTGGAGCGTGAACATGGACCAGCCGATGGCCAACCTGCCGGTGGTGATCTTCCAGTTCGCGATGAGCCCGTTCGAAGACTGGAAGACGCTTGCCTGGGCCGGCGCGCTGCTGATCACGCTTGCGGTGCTGACGATCAACATTCTGGCGCGCACCTTCTTCCGCCAGTCGGCCGTCAGGTAGCCGTGGATTTCCGTTGGAGAGCGCAATGAATTTCGAAGCGGTTGCGACAAGGCCGGAAAAGCAGGACGCGTTGTTGCCGCCGGCGTCGCCCAAGATGTCCATCAAGGGGCTCAATTTCTTCTACGGCAAGTTCCAGGGCCTGAAGGACATCAACCTGAACATCGCGGAACGGCGCGTGACCGCGTTCATCGGCCCGTCGGGATGCGGCAAGTCGACGCTGCTGCGGACGCTGAACCGGATGTATTCGCTCTACCCCGGGCAGCGGGCGATCGGCGAGATCATGTTCAACGGCGCCAACATCCTCGACCCGGGAACCGACCTCAACATGTTGCGGGCACAGGTGGGCATGGTATTTCAGAAGCCGACGCCGTTTCCGATGTCGATCTATGACAACATCGCGTTTGGCGTGAGGCTGTACGAAACCTTAAGCCAGCGGCAGATGGATGAACGCGTCGAATGGGCGCTGATCAAGGCAGCGATGTGGCAGGAAGCCAAGGACAAGCTCAAGCAGAGCGGCATGGCGCTCTCCGGCGGCCAGCAGCAGCGTCTATGCATCGCCCGCGCGGTCGCGGTGAGGCCCGAGGTGTTGCTCCTCGACGAGCCGACATCGGCGCTGGATCCGATCTCGACCGCCAAGATCGAGGAGCTGATCAGCGAGCTCAAGGCCGACTACACCATCGCCATCGTCACCCACAATATGCAGCAGGCGGCGCGGGTGTCCGATTTCACGGCTTACATGTATCTGGGAGAGCTGATCGAATTCAGCGCCACCGACGAGATCTTCCTCAAGCCCAAACGCAAGGAAACCGAGGACTACATCACCGGCCGTTTCGGCTGACTTAGCGCCTCGAAAATCACCACGGAGCCAAGCGTGAACGAACACACTTCGAAGCAGTTCGATGTCGAGATGGAAGGCATACGCTCCGGCGTATTGTTGATGGGCGGCCTGGTCGAAACGCAGATTGCGCGCGCCATCGCGGCGCTCGAGTCGTCCGACGTCGATCTGATCGACGCGGTCGCCACCGACGAGCTGGCGATCAATCAAATGCAGGTCGATCTCGATCAGCAGTGCAGCCAGATCATCGCCAAGAGGCAACCCGCGGCGATCGACCTGAGAATGGTGCTGACGGTGGTCAAGGTCGTCAACGAGCTGGAGCGTATTGGCGACGAAATCAAGAAAATCGCTTACAAGGCGCAACAGATGCAGCGTCCCGAACGCTTGTCCAATGTGCGCTTCCACGAGATCACCCGCGCCGCCCAGCTCGCCGAGGACAACCTCCGGCTCGCGCTTGACGCTTTTGCCCGTCTCGACGTCAAAGCCGCCGCGCAGGTCATCAGCGACGACGAGGCGATCGACGCGGCATTTCTGGCGATCCTGCGCCAGTTGATCAGCTACATGATGGAAGATCCGCGCACGATCACCCCTGCGCTGGAGATCGTATTCATCGCCAAGTCGATCGAGCGCATCGGCGACCACGCCAAGAACATCGCCGAGAACGTGGTTCATGTCGTCAAGGGCAAGGATGTGCGCCACGCCTCCGCGGAGCAGATCCGTGCCGAGGTCGGTGAGTGAGCTCGCATGGTACGAGGCGATCAGGCATGAGACCTGG
>DAIQRF010000122.1:0-6707 GCA_036786505.1 Casimicrobiaceae bacterium
AGCCAGCGCTTGATATCGATCGGGTTGCCCTCGGTCACGCCCATGAACCCGCCCAGAGACCCTTGACTGCCAACGACACGGTGACAGGGAATGATCAGCGCGATGGGATTGGCGCCGCACGCACCGCCAATCGCCCGCGGCGCGCTGCCGAGTTGGCGCGCGATTTCGCCGTAGGTGCGCGACTCGCCGACCGGAATCGCCGGCAGCGCGTCCCAGACACGGCGCCGAAACGCGGTGCCGGTGGGTGCCAGCGGAAGCGAGAAGCGGAACAGCGGGTCATCGAGAAAGCGCTCGATCTGGCGGCATGTCCGTTCGGCGAGCGCATCGGTCGGTGCCATCGCTCTTTCGCTCAACGGCAGGTATTCGACGCCGGTGAGTGCCGAGCCGGAAATGCGAATGCCCAGCACCGCGAACGGTGTTCGGAGCCTGGCCGCGTAGCCTCGAGCGCCGGGCACGTGTCCGCCGATTGGGCGCATCTCACTCAACCCATCTTCATCTGCTGCGGCAAGAACGTGACCAGCGACGGAAAAAAGTAAAGCAGCAGCGTGGCGACGATCATGAGACAGAACATCGGCAGGGCGTTGCGGGCGATCCAGGTGATCTGGCGTCCGGTCATGCCTTGAAGCACGAAAAGATTGAATCCGACCGGCGGCGTAATCTGCGCCATTTCCACCACCAGCACGATGAAGATGCCGAACCAGACCAGGTCGATGCCGGCCTTTTCCACGGTCGGAAGGATGACGCCCATGGTCAGCACGACCATCGAAATTCCGTCAAGGAAGCAGCCGAGAATGATGTAGAAAACCATCAGCGCGACAATCAGCGCGAGTTGCGAAAGTCCGAGCCCGCCGATCCACTCGGCCAGATGGCGGGGCAGTCCGATGTAGCCCATTGCCAGCGTCAGAAACGCCGCGCCGGCAAGGATCAGCGCAATCATGCAATACAGGCGCGTCGCGCCGAGCAGGCTGTCGTGAAAGGTCTTGCGGTTGAGCGAGCCTTGTACTCCCGAGATTAGCAATGCCCCGACGACACCGAACGCCGCCGCTTCGGTCGCCGTTGCGATACCGGCGTAGATCGATCCGAGTACCAGACAGATCAGCAACACCACGGGGATGAGGTGCCGCGACGCGTAGACTTTCTGGCCAAACGAGGTGCGCTCGGCGATGACCGGCACCCTGTCCGGGTGAACGAGCGCCCAGACCACGATATAGCCCGAAAACAGCGTCGCCAGCATCAGCCCGGGGATGACCCCGGCGATGAACAGATGCGAAATCGAAACGTTGGCCGACACGCCGTAAACGATCATGATGATCGACGGCGGGATCAGAAGCCCTAGCGTGCCGGCGCCGGCCAGCGTGCCGATCGTGATGTCGTCCGGGTAACCGCGACTCTTGAGCTCCGGCAGCGTCATCTTGCCGATGGTGGCGCAGGTCGCCGCTGACGAGCCCGACACCGCGGCAAAAATGGTGCAGCCGATGATGTTGGTGTGCAGGAGACGCCCCGGCACGCGCTCGAGCCAGGGAGCCAGGCCCTTGAACATATCTTCGGACAGCCGGGTACGAAAGAGGATCTCGCCCATCCACACGAATAGCGGCAGCGCGGTGAGGGTCCACGACGACGCCGAGCCCCAGATCGTCACCGCCATGGCGTCACCGGCGGGCCGTGACGAAAAGAGCTCCATGCCGATCCAGGCTACGCCGGCGAGGGCGATGCCGATCCATACGCCGCTGCCGAGCAGCACGAACAGGGCGACGATCAACAGCACGGTGATCAACAGATCCATGGCGTCCGCTATTCGACGTGCGCCGGCTCGGTATCGGGCTTCACCACCACGCGCGTGCCGGTCAGCTCGCCGACCAACTGATCGATGAACGCGATCGCGAGCACGACATTGCCGACCGCCATCGAGAGCTGCGGAATCCAGAGCGGCGTCGCATCGTTGCCGGTCGAGATGTCGTGAAACGCATGCGACTGCCACGCAAGACGCAGGCTGAACCAGGAGAACGCCACCGTCAGCAGCACCGCGACCGCGAGCGACCACCTTTCGAGCCAGCGCTTGCCGTTAACGCCGGCGTGCTCGAGGATCAGCGTCACCCGGATATGCTCGCCGCGGGTGAGCGTATGCGCGAGCGCGAGAAAGCCGGAGCCGGCCATGAAGTAGCCGGCGTAGGCATCGGTTCCGCGCACCTGAAAGTCGAGCAGACGTCCGAAAATGCCCAGCAACACCATCATCAGCGTGCCGATCAAAAACAACGCCGCCAGGTACGCGGCGGCGTGGTAGAGAGTATCAAGGGCGCGGCGCATGGTTCGTTACTCAGTACACCAGCGAGTCACCGGCTTGGCATCGCGCGCGTCGTTTTCGCGTGGACAGGAATGTCGGCGGCTGGGTCACATCTTGCGATAAGCATCGACGGCGGCCTGTCCCTCGGGTCCCGCTTTCTTGAGCCAATCCTGCAGCATCACGTCGCCCACCTTTTTCAGGTCGGCGGTGAGTTGCGGGCTGGGTTTGACGATGGTCATGCCTTTCTGCCTCAACTGGTCGAGATACCAGCCGTTCTTGTCCTCCGAGGCTTTCCAGCCGCGCGTTTCCGCGTCCGCGGCGGCCTTCAGCACCGCGTCCTGGGTCGGCTTGTCCAGCGCACCGAACGCCTGCTGGTTGACGATGACCGCGTTCTTCGGCAGCCAGGCTTGCGTATCGTAAAAATTCTTGATGCTTTCGTAGGTCTTGGTGTCGAAGCCGGTCGATCCCGAGGACATATACGAATCGACGACGCCGGTCGCCAGCGCCTGGGTCAGCTCGGCCGCCTGCACCGTCACCGGTTGCGCGCCGACGAGCTCGGCGATGCGCGAGGTTGACGGACTGTAGGCGCGCCACTTCAAGCCCTTCATGTCGGCGGCGCTGTTCAAGGTCCGATTGGCGTAAATGCCCTGCGGCGGCCACGCCACGGTGTAGAGCAGCTTGATGCCCTGTTTGGCGAGCTTGTCCTCGAGCGCCTTCTTCGACGCCTTGTAGAGCTTCATCGCGTCGGCGTAACTGGTGGCGAGGAAAGGAACGCCGTCCAGACCGAACAACGGATCCTCGTTCTCGAAATTGACCAGCAGGATCTCGCCGGCTTGCGCCTGATTGCCCTGGACCGCGCGCTTGATTTCGTTCGCCTTGAACAGCGACGCGTTGGCGTGGACCGTGATCTTGAGCTTGCCGCCGGACGCGCGGTCGACGTCGGCGACAAACTGGGTGATGTTCTCGGTGTGGAAGTTAGTCGCAGGATACGCGGTCGGCATGTCCCACTTGGTTTGCGCGGTCACGGTCATCGCGACCGACAATCCGAGCGAGGCTGCCAGAGTTCGAAGGCATTTCATCGGGGTCTCCTGCGGTTCGGAATAAGAAGCGGTCGGTTGGACAGCGTCCGCCGGGCGCCGCCCGGCGCTGCGCATTTGTACCATATTTGCCTGTTCATCGGCGATAAGCGTGTTGGCGTTCAGGGCGCGGAAACGCGACAAGGACAGCGCGCGAATCGCCGCGGAAAACAGCGCGTCACCGATATAATGCGCGCACGCGCTGGCCAGCTCCCATCGGCAAGCTGGTGCGCGGCGCGAGAGCCCGATGACCGACCCCACGCACTCCCACTGGCAATTCTGGATCGACCGCGGCGGCACCTTCACCGATATCGTCGCGCGGCGTGCCGATGGAACGCTTTCGACGCATAAGCTGCTCTCGGAGAATCCGGAGCGCTACCGCGATGCCGCGGTTCACGGGATTCGGGAGCTTCTCGGTCTCGCTCCGGGTGCGCCGATCGCGAAAGGCACAATCGAGGCAGTCAAGATGGGTACCACGGTCGCGACCAACGCGTTGCTGGAGCGCACTGGAGAGCGCACGGTGCTGGCAATCACGCGGGGCTTTGGCGACGCGCTCCGTATCGCCTATCAAAACCGGCCCAAGCTTTTCGTGCGCAGGATCGAGCTGCCGACGATGCTCTATGAACGCGTGATCGAGGTCGACGAGCGCCTCGGCGCGCATGGGGAGGCGGTGCGCGCACTGGACCTTGCCGCTGCCGAAAAGTCGCTGCGCGCTGCGTTTGACGACGGCATTCGCGCCTGCGCCATCGTGCTGCTGCACGGCTATCGCTACCCGACGCACGAGGCGAGGCTGGCCGAGCTTGCGCGGGCCATAGGCTTCACACAAGTGTCGGTGAGCCACGAAGTGAGCCCGCTGATGAAGCTCGTGTCGCGCGGTGACACGACCGTCGTCGATGCCTACCTTTCCCCCATCTTGCGTCGTTACGTCGCGCAGGTGGAAGCCGATCTGCCCGGGGTGAGGTTACAGTTCATGCAGTCTTCCGGCGGGCTGACCGACGCCCATCGCTTTCAGGGCAAGGACGCCATTCTGTCGGGACCGGCGGGCGGCATCGTCGGCGCGGTCCAGGTCTCGCGGCTGGCCGGCTTCGACAAGATCATCGGCTTCGACATGGGCGGCACGTCGACCGACGTCACGCACTACGCCGGCGAGTACGAGCGCGCTTTCGTCACCGAGGTCGCCGGCGTCCGGCTGCGGGCGCCGATGATGAAGATCCATACCGTCGCCGCGGGGGGAGGCTCCATCTGCAGCTTCGACGGTGCACGCTTCCGCGTCGGCCCGGCGTCGGCGGGCGCCAATCCCGGGCCTGCGTGCTATCGCCGCGGCGGCCCGCTGACCGTCACCGACTGCAACGTGATGCTCGGCAAGATCGACCCGGCGCTGTTTCCGCAGGTATTCGGTCCCACCGGCAACATGCCGCTCGATGGGGAAGTCGTCCACGCCAAGTTTGTCGAGCTCGCGGCACGGGTTGCGGCGGACACTGGCCACGCGCGCACGCCGCAGCAAATCGCCGAAGGCTTTCTCCGGATCGCAGTGGAAAACATGGCCAACGCGATCAAGCATATCTCGGTCGAGCGAGGCTACGACGTTACCGAATACACGCTGTGTTGCTTCGGCGGCGCGGGCGGTCAACATGCCTGCCTGGTGGCTGACGCTCTGGGTATGACGCGCGTTTTCATTCATCCGCTGGCCGGCGTGCTCTCCGCCTACGGCATGGGGCTTGCGGACGTGCGCGCGATGCGCCAGAAAGCCGTCGAGACGCAGCTTTCGACCGCATCACTGGTGGCGGCACAGCCCGTCTTCGTCGAGCTTAGCAGCCTTGCGCGCGCCGAGGTCGAGGCGCAGGGCATCGGCGCCGATCGCATCCAGATCAAACGCACGCTGCACCTCAAGTACGACGGCACCGACACCACCCTGGAGATCCCCTCGGTTCTCCCCCTTGATCTCCGATCATCCACCGCGCCGAACGAGCAGGCATCGGGCATGGTCGACGACGAGACGGTCGCCGCGATCGTCGCCGACTTCGAGCGGCGTTACCGGGTGCAGTACGGGTTCTTGATGCCGGGCAAACCGCTGGTAATCGAAGCCGCGGCAGTCGAGGCGATCGGCGCCACCGCGACCGCGGAGGAGGCGGCGCCGTCGTTCGTTGCTCGCGACGGTGCGCTCGCACCCTTCAAACGCGGTCGCGTGTATATGACCGGCGCATGGCATGCTGCGCCGGTGTTTACGCGGGAGCACCTGCGTCCGGGCGACATCATTGCCGGCCCGGCAGTGATCGCCGAAAAGAACGCGACGACGGTGATCGAGCCGGGGTGGCAGGCGACGCTCACCGCGCGCGATCATCTGACGCTGCAACGCGTGGTCGCGATCGAGCGCCAGCACGCGATCGGCACCACCGCGGATCCGGTGCTGCTCGAGGTTTTCAACAACCTGTTCATGGCGATCGCCGAGCAGATGGGCGTGACGCTCGCCAACACCGCGTACTCGGTCAATATCAAGGAGCGGCTGGATTTCTCCTGCGCGCTGTTCGACGCGGAGGGCCATCTCATCGCCAATGCGCCGCACATGCCGGTGCACCTGGGATCGATGGGCGAGAGCGTCAAGACCATCATCGACCGCCGGCGGACGACGATGCAAGCCGGTGACGTGTTCGTGCTGAACGCGCCGTACAACGGTGGAACGCATCTTCCGGACGTGACCGTGATTGCGCCGGTTTTTTTAAGCCCGTCGTTCCCGCGAAAGCGGGAACCCAGTGTCGTTGCTGCAAAGACACTGGATCCCCGCTTTCGCGGGGATGACGAACAGGAAGAGACATGCGGCGACAATGACGTATCGCGACCGGAGTTCTATGTCGCGTCTCGTGGCCATCACGCCGACATCGGAGGCACGACCCCCGGCTCGATGCCGCCCGACTCGACCCACGTGGAGGAGGAAGGCGTGCTGCTCGACAACGTCCAGCTAGTCGCTAAGGGCCGCTTTCTCGGCGATGAGCTGCGCGCGATCCTCGCTTCAGGCCGATATCCATCGCGCAATATCGATCAGAATCTCGCCGACCTTCGGGCGCAGGTTGCCGCGTGTGCGAAGGGCATCGAGGAGCTTAAAAAGATGGTCGCGCATTTCGGCTTGGCCGTTGTGCGCGCGTACATGACGCACGTGCAGGACAACGCCGAGGAAGCCGTGCGCCGCGTGCTCGACGTGCTCCAGGACGGGCACTTCGAGTACGAGATGGACAGCGGTGCGAAGATCGTCGTGACCATCCGCATCGACAAGGCAAGACGGGAGGCGACCATCGATTTTACGGGCACCAGCGCGCAGCAGCCGACCAACTTCAACGCTCCGTCGGCGGTGTGCA
>DAIQRF010000123.1:0-6703 GCA_036786505.1 Casimicrobiaceae bacterium
GATCAACCGCAGCAGTTCCGCTTCCGGCAGCAGCAGCTCCCCGGCCAGGCGCACGTCCGAGAACGTGTACCTCGGACCTTCGGTGATGTTGACGGTGATGTAGATATCCTCCTTGTCCGGAGTGATCGACACCTGCGTCGAGTCGACGGTGAACTCGAGATAGCCGCGGTTGGTGTAGTAACTGCGCAGCATCTCCAGATCGGCCTGCAGTTTCTGCTTCGAATACTGGTCGTTCTTGGTGTACCAGGTGAGCCAGCCGGGAGTCGAGAGCTGCATCTCGGTAATCAGTGTCTTTTCCGGATACGCCTGCGCGCCGACGATATTGATGTTGGCGATCTTGGCGACGTCGCCTTCTTCCACTGTGAAATTGACCGCCACGCGGTTGCGCTCCTGCGGCGTCGCGGTAGTGGTGACTTTCATCGCGTAATAGCCGCGATTGATGTACTGCCGCTTGAATTCCTGCTCAGCGCGTTCCAGCGCGGAGCGATCGAAGATGCGCGACTCCGCGATGCCGATGTCCTTGAGCGACTTTTTCAGCGTGTCCTTGTCGAACTCCTTGGTGCCGACGATGTCGATCTGGCTGATCGTCGGCCGCTCCTGCACGATGACCACCAGCACGCCGTTTTCGGCCTCGAGCCGGACGTCGCGAAAGAAACCGGTGGCGTACAGCGCCTTGATCGCCACCGACGCCTTTTCATCGTCGATGCGGTCGCCGACCTTGATCGGCAGATAGTTGAACACGGTTCCGGCGTCGGTGCGCTGCACGCCTTCGACGCGGATATCCTTGACCGTAAACGGATCGAAAGCCAGCACGGCAGTCGACAGCGCGAGCAGCGCCGCGGCGCCGAGCAGCGAGGTCAGGAGCTTCGCGCCTGGCCGCGAAATGGCCCCGCGCGGGGCACCGCGGTCAGAAGAGTCGGGAAATATCATTGAAAAGCGCTAGTGCCATCAGCATGGCCAGCACGGCCATGCCGATGCGCTGGCCGACCTCGAGGACGCGGTCGGAAACGGGACTACCCTTGATAATCTCGACAAGATAATACATCAAGTGACCGCCATCGAGTAAGGGCACAGGCAGCAGATTGAGCACGCCAAGGCTGATGCTGATCAGCGCGAGATAGCCAATGAATGTCAACGCGCCGGCCTGCGCCGACTGCCCGGCAAAGTCGGCCATGGTCAACGGACCGCTGATGTTCTTCAGCGACGCGTCCCCGGTCAGTATGCGGCCGAGCATTTTCAGCGTGAACACCGACAAATCCCAGGTCTTGCGCGCGCCTTGCACCAGCGCCTCGCCGACGCCGTAACGAATAATGATGGAAACGCGCTCGGCGGCGGCCGGATCGACGCCAAGCCGCATCCCGGCGATGCCGACGCGGCGGCCGTTCTGCTCGCTCGGCTCCGGCGTCAGATCGCTCCGGAATTCGGCGCCGTCTCGGCGCAGCGTGAACGTGATTCGCTCGCCGGGATGCGCATTGGTGATCGCCGCGGCGTCCGCGGGTGAGCGTACCGTTGCACCGTCGATGGCGACGATCGCGTCGCCCGGGCGGATGCCTGCGTTTGCCGCCGGCTTGCCGGGCAGCGTCTCGTTGACGACCGGCGAACCGAGATCGGCCCGCAACCCCAGCGTGGTCATGAAATTGGCTTCCCAGTCGCCGGCAGTCAGCGCGGCGAGTGGTAAGAGCCGCGTTGCCGTCGAGCCGTCGTCGCGCTTGACCTCGACGCGAACGTTGCTGCTTCCCGACGCCTTGAGCAAGCGCCAGCGCAGATCCTGCCACGAGTCGATGGGCTCACCATCGAGGGCGGTGACGAGGTCCCCTTTCGCGAAACCCGCCGCAGCCGCGGGCGATGACGCAGGCGGGGGCGCCAGCAGTGGACGCTGACCGGGTACGCCGGCGATATAGGTCCCGGCGAAAAGCAGCACCGCAAGCAGCAGATTCGCCATCGGACCGGCGGCGACGATCGCGATCCGGCGCCAGACGTTCTGCCGGTTGAACGCACGTGGCAGATCAGACGGGAGCACCTTTGCTTCGCGTTCGTCGACCATCTTGACGTAACCACCCAGCGGAATCGCGGACAGTGCCCACTCGGTGCCGTCGGGCCCGAAGCGGCGAGACCACACGATGCGGCCGAAGCCGACCGAAAAGCGCAGCACTTTGACGCCCACCAGGCGTGCGACAAGGTAGTGGCCGAGTTCATGAAAAACGACCAGAACGCCGAGCGTTACGATAAAAGCGAGCAATTTCTGAATCATGTCGATCACGCCAGAAGCTGTTGCGGCTGCTCGAGATTGAGCAATTCGCGCGCCATGGCGCGCGCCTCGCGATCGGCGTCCAGCGCGTCGGCGAGCGACGACATCGGTGTTGCCGGTAGGCGTCGCATGGTGGCTTCGCAGGCACGGGCGATGTCGAGGAAACCGATTTTGCGCTCGAGGAACGCTTCCACCGCGACTTCGTTCGCGGCGTTGAGGATCGCCGGCCCGGTGCCTCCCGCGCTCAGCGCGTCATAGGCCACCTTAAGGCACGGGAACCGCGCCGGATCGGGCGCGAAAAAATTGAGCGAGCCGATGCGGGCGAGCTCCAGCGGCGCGACGCCGGAGCTGATGCGTTCCGGCCACGCGAGTGCCTGGGCGATGGGCGTGCGCATGTCCGGGTTACCCAGTTGCGCGAGCACCGACCCGTCCAGATATTCGACCAGGGAATGAACGACGCTCTCGGGATGGATCACCACCTCGATCGCGTCCCGCGCGGCGCCGAACAGCCAGTGCGCCTCGATCACCTCGAGGCCCTTGTTCATCATGGTGGCCGAGTCGACCGAGATCTTGCGCCCCATGCGCCACTTGGGGTGGGCGCAAGCCTGCTCGGGCGTGACCCTTTCGAGGTCGGCCAGAGGCGTATCGCGGAACGGCCCGCCGGACGCGGTCAGCAGAATGCGCCGCACGCCGCTCGCCGCCGGCGATGGCGTCTTATCTTGCGGCAGGCACTGGAAAATCGCATTGTGCTCGCTGTCGATCGGCAGCAGGATCGCGCCGGAATCGTGGACCGCGGCCATGAACACCGCGCCGGCGAGCACCAGCGTTTCCTTGTTGGCAAGCAGGATGCGCTTGCCTGCCTTGGCTGCTGCCAGCGTGGGCTCGAGTCCGGCGGCGCCGACGATTGCGGCGATCACCGTATCGACCTCCGGCAGCGCCGCCACGTCGCGCAGACCCTCGGCGCCGCACAGGACGCGGGTGGGCAAACCGCGTCGGCGCAGTGCGCCTTCGAGACGTTGCGCAGCGTCGGAATCTCGCATCGCAGCGACCGGAGGGCGAAAGCGTTCGACCAGCTCAAGCAAGGCCTCCCACTGTCGATCGGCCGTCAGCGCACTGACCCGGTATCGATCCGGATGTCGCGCAATGACGTCGAGCGCCGACGCTCCGATCGAGCCGGTGGCGCCCAAAATGGCAACGTTCCTTTGCACGGTGTCCGACCTCATCAGCGAATAAGGTAGTGCGCGATCAGTGCCGCCGGCGGAAGCGCTGCCATCAACGCATCGATGCGGTCGAGTACTCCGCCGTGGCCGGGAAGGAGCTTGCCGCTGTCCTTGACCCCGCGATGACGCTTGAGTTGCGACTCGAAAAGATCGCCGACGATCGACAAGCCCGCGAGTGCCAGCACCAGAGCGACCCAGGCGATCACGCTGGCCGGGAGCAGCGGATCCGAATATCCGGCGCGCGCCGCGAAGGGCAGCAGTACGAGCGCATAGACCGCGACCGCGACCAATGCCCCGTACACGCCTTCCCACGTCTTGCTCGGGCTGATCGACGGCGCAAGCTTGTGCTTTCCGAAACGCCGGCCGGCGAAATAGGCGGCGGAATCGGCGACCCACACGATCGCCATCAACGCCAGGAGCAAGGCCGGCGAGCGTGCCTGCAGCTGCACGACCGCGACCCAGGTCGCGATCAGCGCCAGCCAGCCGACCAGAGTCAATACGATTTTCGATTCGATGCGCCAGCCGAAATACAACCAGGTGGGAGCGATCACGACCCAGAACAGGGTCGCCGCGCCGCAGATCGAGATGACCAGCGCTTCCGGCCAGCCGTCGTTCGCATCGAAGTCGCCCCACCGCGTGAAGAGCATGCACGCGCCGATTAACAATATTCCGGCGACGAGCAGCAACCCGGTCTGTTTGCGATATCCGGCGAGGACGGCCCATTCGCTGCTGGCGAGGACCACAATCATCAGCGTTATCGCTCCCCACTCGCGGGGCGGCAAGAGGAACAGCGCGGCTATCGTCAGCGGAACGAGCACCAGCGCGGTGAGAATGCGCGTCCTCATCCGGGCCATCGCACCAAGGTGAAAGGCGATTCATCCATGGCTAGCGCGCGGCCTCGACCTGCTCGCTGGTACGGCCGAAGCGGCGCTCGCGCTGCTGGTACGACAAGATCGCCGCACCCAACGCGTCGGCATCGAAATCCGGCCACAGCAGGTCGGTGAAATAAAGCTCGGTGTAGGCGAGCTGCCACAGGAGAAAATTGGAGACTCGCTGCTCGCCGCCGGTACGGATGAAAAGGTCCGGCTCCGGCGCATACGCCATCGACAGATACGGGTCGAGCGCCGCCGGCGTGAATCCGCGTGCGGCGTCCGGGTGCGCCCCCAACAGCTTGCCCGCGGCCTGCGCGATGTCCCAGCGGCCGCCGTAGTTGGCGGCGACGGTCAGCGTCAGTCTCGAATTCGTCGCCGTCAGCGTTTCGCCGCCTGCGATCAGCTCGCGTATTTTCGGCTCGAAGCGCGACGTGTCGCCGATGACCTTCAAGCGAATACCATTGTCGTGGAGCTTGGCGGCTTCCTGCTCCAGCGCACGCACGAAAAGTTGCATCAGGATCGACACTTCGTCCGCCGGCCTGCGCCAGTTTTCGCTGGAGAACGCGAACAGCGTGAGATATTCGACCCCGCGCTCGATGCACGTTCGGACCGTCGCCCGTACCGCTTCGACTCCCTTGCGATGCCCGGCAACACGAGGCAGCAGCCGCTGCTTCGCCCAGCGGCCGTTGCCGTCCATGATGATCGCGATGTGTCGCGGGACCGAACGCGACTCCGGCACCTCGTGCGTGGAGCTGGTGAACAAGATGAATGCGCTCCGGTCCTGCGCGATGCCAATAGGTGCGGCTGACGGTGGCGAGCGACAGCTCAGACCGCCATCAGGTCGGCTTCCTTGGCGTGCAGGGCCTTGTCGATTTCGCCGATGTAGCGATCGGTGAGCTTCTGGACGTCGTCCTGCGCCCGACGCTCGTCGTCTTCGGAAACGGACTTGGCCTTGAGCAGGTCTTTGAGCTGGGTGATGGCGTCGCGTCTGATATTGCGCACGGCGACCCGTGTGTTCTCGGCTTCCTTGTGCACAACCTTGACCAGCTCCTTGCGTCGCTCCTCGGTCAGCGCCGGCATCGGCACCCGGATCACGTCGCCTGAAGTCGCGGGGTTGATACCCAGATCGGAGTCGCGCAGCGCCTTCTCGACCACCTGCACCATCTTTTTTTCCCACGGCTGCACCGCGATCGTGTGCGCGTCGGCAAGCGTCACGTTGGCGACCTGGCTGATGGGCATCATCGATCCGTAATAATCGACCTTGATGTGGTCGAGCAGCCCGGTGTGCGCCCGGCCGGTGCGGACCTTGCCCAGATCGACTTTCAGCGCTTCCACCGACTTCTGCATTTTTTGCTCGGCGGATTTCTTGACGTCTGCAATCATGTCAGCTCCTGAGCACCTAGGACCGTATGAATCCGCACCTGCAGCGCCCGGCGCGCTGCAGGTGTCTAACAATGCACCAGCGTGCCCACATCCTCGCCCATGACCACGCGCGTCAGCGCCCCCGGCGCAAAGATACTGAACACCTTGAGCAGCATGTTCTGATCGCGGCAAAGCGCAAGTGCGGTCGCGTCCATCACTTTGAGGTTCTTGACCATCGCTTCGTCGAAGGTGAGGCTGGGATATCGCTTGGCCGACGGATCCTTTTTCGGATCGGCGGTGTAAACGCCATCGACCTTGGTTGCCTTCAGCACAATGTCGACGCCCATCTCGCGCCCGCGCAGCGCCGCGGCGGTGTCGGTGGTGAAAAAGGGATTGCCGGTGCCGGCGGCAAAAATGACGATCTTGTTTTCTTCGAGATAGCGCAGTGCCTTGCCGCGGATATACGGCTCGGCAACCTGTTCGATCGAAAGCGCCGACTGCACCCGCGAGACAAGCCCTGCCCGACGCATCGCGTCCTGCAGCGCCAGCGCGTTCATGAGCGTCGCCAGCATTCCCATGTAATCGGCGGTTGCGCGGTCCATGCCCGCCGCGCCCGGCGCCACGCCGCGAAAGATGTTCCCGCCGCCGATGACCACGGCGATCTGAACCCCAAGCCGCACCACTTCGCCGATTTCGGCGACGATGCGATCGATGACTTCGCGATTGATGCCGTAGGCGTCGTCGCCCATCAGCGCTTCGCCCGAAAGCTTGAGCAGCACGCGCCGGTACGCCGGCTCGGCGCGGGCGGTCGACGGCTTGCTCGGAAAAGGCGCGATGGTGGGCGTGCTCATGAGGCGCAGCAATCAGGCCTTCGCCATCGCCGCCACTTCGGCGGCAAAGTCGTCGCTCTTTTTCTCGAGCCCCTCGCCAACCACAAAAAGCGTAAAGCTCTTGACTGTCGCGCCCTTGAAGTTCAGATCCTTCTCGACCGTCTGCTCGGG
>DAIQRF010000124.1:0-6684 GCA_036786505.1 Casimicrobiaceae bacterium
GGCGGCGATTCCCAACCTTCAGGTCAGCGGTTCGCTGCGTCCCGGCGAGGCCGGCCGCTTGGTGCAGACGCTGCCGCTCGACGCGCAGCGACACCAGTACATCCTGGACGGCAAGCCGCTGCAAATCTCCGCTTATCCGACCCGGATCGCCTATGCCGACGGCGAGAACCTCGAGCCTGGCAAGGAGCTGCAGACCCTGCAGTCCTTGCATCAGGCGAAGATCGAGTAATCATGCGGGGAGCCGCCGGACGCATCGCCACACTCGCCTTGTCGACGGGACTCCTCGCCTGCGGATTTCACTTGCGCGGCGAGGCGCATTACGCCTTCGCCACCCTGTTCCTCAATTCGGCGTCCGCGCTGCCGCTCACCACCGAGCTGAAGCGTTCGCTGGAAGGCATCGGCTCCGCCCGGCTGGTCGCCGCCGCGGCAAGCGCGGAGGCGGTGCTGGAAGTGAACAGCGTCGAAGACACCAAGCAGATCCTGTCTTTGTCGGGCGGCGGCAAGGTGGCCGAATACCTTCTCGCCAAGCGCGTCCTGTTCCGCGTTCACGACAACGACGGTAACGACTGGCTGCCGACCTCCGAAGTGCTGGTGCGGCGCAGCTACACCTATAGCGACACCGAGGCGCTGGCCAAGGAGGCGCAAGAGCAACGCCTTTGGCGCGAAATGCAAACGGACGCGGTGCAGCAGATCGTGCGCCGCCTGCAAGCCGCGAAAAAGCCGACTGCTTAATTGCAACTGAGCGAAACTGAGTGAGCTTGAGCGATCGCGAACGGCATCGATGCGACTGCGTCCTGAGCAGCTGAGCGCGCATCTGGCCAAGGGCCTGGCGCCGCTCTATGTTGTCTATGGCGATGAGCCGCTGTTGGCAATCGAAGCTGGCGACGCCATCCGCGCCGCCGCTCGCGCGGCCGGATGCGAGGAACGCGAAGTGCTGGTGGTCGAGCCTGGATTCAAGTGGGACGCGTTTTCAGCGGCCAGCCGCAACCTGGGTTTGTTCGGGACCCGAAAGCTCGTGGATCTGCGTATCCCCAGCGGCAAGCCCGGGGTCGAAGGCGCACGCGTGCTCGAAGACTGCGCCGCCCATCCCGGCCCGGACACGACGACCTTGATCACCTTGCCGCGACTCGACCGAGCAACGTCGGGCTCCGCATGGTTTTCCGCGCTCGAGCAAGGCGGTATCGCGGTCGAAGTTCATCCACTGGAACGCGCCGACTTGCCGCGCTGGATCGCTTCCCGTCTCGAGCGCCAGCAGCAGCGCGCGTCGGTCGAGACTCTGCAATTTCTCGCCGACACCACCGAGGGCAATCTGCTTGCCGCGCGGCAGGAGCTCGAAAAAATCGGCCTGCTTCTGCCGCAAGGCGAGCTTGAACAGGCAGCGGTCGAGAATGCCGTCGCCGACGTGGCGCGCTTCGATGTTTTTCAACTCTCGGAAGCATGGCTATCGGGCGACGCCGCGCGTGCGTGCCGCATCCTGGCGGCGCTTGAGAACGAGGGCGAAGGTGTTCCGTTGCTGCTTTGGCAACTCGGTGAAGACCTCCATGCGCTGGCAGCGGTTCTTGCGTCGACGGCGTCCGGGACGCCGGTCGCCATGGCAGTCAAGAGCGCGCGGGTGTGGGGCAAACGCCAGGCGGCGATGGAACGTGCGGCCCGTCGTATCGCCCCCTCGGCGATACAGCCGCTGCTCACGCGCCTTGCCCGTCTGGACGCGCTGGCCAAGGGCATCGGCGGTGGCAACGTCTGGGACCACTTGCGCGACGTCGCGCTGGCGCTGGCCGGACGTCCGGCGCTTGCCGACAGCGAGCCCGCGTGACCTTGCTGCAAAGGCGGCTTGGCCAAAGGAGCATCCCGGCGGGTAAGGTGCAGGTGGTACAGCAACCCGGCGGACTTCCATGAATCGGCGCCAGTGGTTAGGATCAGTTTTGCCGCCGGGTTGATTTCGGCGCCGACGATCCGCACACTACGGCTGCGCGGAAACCGCTGAGGAGGTGGCCATGTACCGCAAGATCCTCGTCGCTTACAACGGCACTCCTGAATCACGATTGGCGCTGGACGAAACGATACGCTTCGCACCGGATGCCTCAGTCGAAGTTCACCTCGCCGGCGTCGTTCATTACCCTTCCGCGTATCTGCTCGCGGGGGAATACGTGCCCGAAGTCGCGCTTGCCGACGAGCGCGAGCACATGGAAGCCGACCTCAAGAATGCGCACGCGCTTCTCGCCAGCCACGGACTGACGGTGTTCGATCACCTTGTCGTCGGCGAGCCGGTGGATGTCCTGACCAAGCTCGTCGCCGAGCTCGGCATCGACCTCCTCATTCTCGGTCACCCGCGCAGCAAGTCCTTCGCGCTACGCTGGTGGCGAGGATCGGTCGACGCGGTATTGATCGAGAGGGTGCGCTGCAGCGTGCTGGTCGCCGCCGATAATCCGGCCCGACGCGCGCGTTAGCGCGCGGCTCAAAATCCGGCGCGCGTTGACCCGCGGGCCGCTCAAACTCCGGCGCGCACCGACGCAAAACCGCTAACGCGCGGCCGGCGCGACGCTGATGTCTCCGTAAAGCGCTTCGGCGCTTCCGCCGGTATTGTCGGTGTCGGTCATCAACTGGATAGCGGTAACCCTTCCCGGCTCTTCGCCGAACGCACGGCGGAAATCCTCGACCAGATTACGCGTGTAGGTATGCCAGCGGCCGAGCCCTTGATCGTCGGCCGCGACGGCGAGCATGCGGATGCGCGAGGTCAGCGAGCTGGTCGTGATCGAATCGACGGCAACCTTGCCGCCCCAGATGTACATGAGCTCGGCGTAGGGCAGCGCCTGGCCAGAGACCGATTCGGCAAACGAAGCGGCCGCACGATCGAGCACGCCGAGCTTGCGCGTGTCACCCGAGAACGAAACCATCAGGCGCACAGGGGCGTCTTCGCGGGCGCGGTTCTGGGTTTCAGCCGCGGGGATGCCCTGGATCACCTTCCATCGCCACGACAAAAGCGGAAACGCGCGGGGATCGAAGTCGGCGCGAAATCCCATCAGCGAGGCGGTATTGTGCGAGGTCGCCTTCAGTACCACGACGCCTTGGTCGACGACGGTCGAATATTCGGTCTCCTTCTTCGCGCGCGACAGCGGCACCTGCTGCCACCCGGCAGGCAGCGCGCCGGCCTGCGTGGTCGAAAAGCGCGGGATCCCCGGCGCCGATTGCGCGAACGCCGCTCCGGCGAGCGCCGCAGCGCAAAAAACGCATACCGACCCTCTCACGGCAACGTCTCCCTCGTGCAATGTGTCTTGCCGTTGCGAAGCATGCAAGTGATCATCAGGTGTCCATGCACATCGCGGGCCTCGACCCGCCAGAGA
This sequence comes from Casimicrobiaceae bacterium, assembly GCA_036786505.1. Classification (GTDB taxonomy): domain Bacteria; phylum Pseudomonadota; class Gammaproteobacteria; order Burkholderiales; family Casimicrobiaceae; genus PALSA-1003. The sequence continues at coordinate 3,342 of DAIQRF010000124.1, forward strand.
TCGCTGCTGTCGGGATCGCGTTCGAGGACCATGAAGCCATATCGGCTGGTCGATACGATGCTGTCGATGACCGTTCCGGGGGCGACGGATACTCCGGGCGGCAAGGGACGCGGCAGAGGCGCATCCGCCCACGCCCCGCCGTTGCCGGAAATGAGCTGGGTCGGATGCGATGACACGAAGCTCACCATCTCGAACAGGTGGTTGTGGCCGGCGATGAGCGTCTGCACATTGGGCGGAAAGAGGCTCGGACCATTGATCGGCGCCAACACCGACTGCAGCGCCGCGTTGCCGGGATAGACTGCCGGCGCGGGACGCGAATTGTCAGGCGCAAAGCCAAGGATGGGATGATGGCTCACGAACAGATTGTGCGCAACGTCCCGCGACAATGCAAACGCCGTGCCAAGCTCCGCAGCGTAGTTGCGGTACATCGGTGCCGAGGGAAGGAGCGCCCGCACGCCGACGCGGGATGAGTCCATGATCACGATCTGTGTGTCGTCTGCGATCGGAACCGCATACGGATCGCTGTAGTCGCCCCGCGCGTCGTCGGATGCGCGATTGCAGTCGCGCCCGGCGACACGCGGCCGGAAGTCGAGAAATCGCCACCAGCCTTGGCCCGCGCGGTTGCACGATTCGTGATTGCCGCGGACGAAAATCCAGGGCGCCGCGGCGAGCAGCGGTCGCGCCGGCGTAAAGAAGTCGGCATCCCACGCGTCCCAGCCATAGCCCCACGGGCTGTTGGCGCAGCCTGCGTTTCCGGCGGGACAGGCATTTTCGCGATAGTGGTAGTCCCCGACGTGAATCACCAGATCCGGAAGCGTCGCCGCGGCCGCGGCGGCGACCATCGCGAACGGCCACCGCTCGCGATCGTTGCACGCCTGGAACGCGTGGTCCGAAGCCTCGATCCGGCACCCTGAGTCTCCGATCACGACAATGCGCTTGGGCGCGTCCGTCGACAGCGGAAGCGATTGCCCGGCGACGATCGCGTGAGAGGCGCCACGAGGCAAGATCGTGTCGCAGACCCGCACCGGAAACGCGGATGCTTTGGAATTTGCCGGATCACTTCTCGTCGGTCGCTGCGGTACCGTCGCCGGCGCAGCCCGCAGCTGCATCGGCGTCGTCATTTCATCGACCGCGATCGCGGGACATGCGTCGTCGGTGGTGATCAGCCGCGCAAGACGCGCGCCGCCAGCGCCGATCACGACGAATGCAGCCTCGACGGCGCCGGCAGCGCGGAGGTCAGGCGTCGGCGGAGGGCCACCAGCGCAACCGGTCAGGAACGCGCCGGCAACGACGGCGAGGTGTCGCAGCGACACCCGCGCCGGTAAGGCCCATCGCGCCGATCGCTTCCTCACCGCCAGTCGCCCCACAACGCGTTCATGGCGGCAAGCACGGCCACCCCCGCAGTCTCCGTTCGCAGCACCCGCGGCCCGAGTCGAACGCTGTGAAATCCGGCGCGCTGCGCAGCCGCGAATTCGTCCGGCGACAGTCCACCCTCGGGCCCGATCAGAAGGCGGATCGCGCCCGAGGGGCGATCGAGCTCCGTCAGCGAGCTTCCTTCGCCCGGGGAAAGCACCAGCGACAGCGCCGCGCCGATCGTGGCGCCGGACTCGGCCGGATCCAGCGATCCGAGCGCGGCATCGAAGTCGCGCAAAGAATGAAGCAGCGGCAAGCGGTTGCGGCCGCATTGTTCGCACGATGCCACGATCACCGAGCGCCAATGCAGGGCGCGCTTCCCGGCGCGCGCGGCGTCAAGCCGCGTGACGCTCCGCGCCGTCGTCACCGGCGCGATGGCGGCAACACCCATCTCGACCGCCTTCTGGATAACGTAGTCCATGCGCTCGGCGCCGGCCAGGCCTTGCAGCAGCGTAACCTTCAGGGGCGATTCGCGCTCAACCTCGTGGTGCTTGCCCACCGCGGCCGAGACCAAACGCGACTCGATTCGCGTCAGTCGTGCTTCAAACTCTCCACCTTCGCCATTGAAAAGCGTGACCGCGTCACCTTCGCGCAAACGCAGGACGCGCGACGCGTGGTGCGCCACCGCAGACGGCAAGTCGATGACCGCACCGTTATGCAGCGAGGTCGGGCAGTACAAGCGCGGGCTCATGCCGGAGGCGGCAGGAAATCGAAATGATAGTGGTCCGCCGCAGGCAGGTAGCCGATCTTGCGATAGATGCTGTTGCTCGTCGGATTGGCAACGTCGGTGGTCAGAAACATTGCTCGCTTTCCCTGCTCGAACAACTCGCGCGACAGCTCGCCGACAAGTGCCGATGCATAGTTCCGCCTCCGGTGCTCAGGCGGAGTAAAGACAGGTGCGACGCGCGCAACGTCGGTGCCGCCGTCGCCGTATCCGGCCAATGCGACGATACCATCATCGTCCCAGACGCGGACCATGCCCTGCTCCAGTCGGCGCGCAAAGACACGCTGCACCCTTGCCGGCTCATCCGACAATCTGACCTCCTCCATGAATGCGAGCTGCCAACCCAGCAGCAAATCGTGCTCGACTTGCCGCGGCATGCGCATGTGCCCGCGCGCTCGCGGCAGCGACGGCGGCCGATGCAGCTCGTAATGACGCAGATGGAAGCGAAGCGTGTGCCGCTGCCCGGTGCGATCGGTCCACTCGCGCGCGAACGTTTCGCACGCAGCAAGCGGTCCGATCATGCTCTTGGGTGCGCGGCGCCGCTCTGCCATGTCCGCCGCCAATAGCGTCAATGCCGGCGCGGGCCCCGCGGTCAGCAACACGCCGCCGGCGCTGCCGTGCAGCGTCGCCGCGACGACGCTCCCCCCGTGCTCGACGCTGGCAAGATAGGTGTCAGCATCGTCCCGAGTAGGGCCCGAAATCATGCGCGCGGCGGAAATCGACACGATACTGTTCTCCGCTTCCGAGATTTTCAGGAACGTGCCGGCGGCGGCGAGAAAGCCGGCCGCGTTTTCGTGTACGGTGAGATGCATTGCTGCCATGCGAGCGGCTCCGTGCTACCATTTTGCCAGCTTGTTGAGAGAAACGGGTCATGGCGGCAACTCCACCTGTCTGCGACTTCGGCCTGCCCGCCCCTGCTTTCGATCTCATCGGCACCGACAATAAGCGCTATACGCTCGACACGGTTCGCGGCAAAAACGGCCTGCTGGTGATGTTCATCTGCAATCACTGTCCGTATGTCAAAGCGGTGCTGGACAAACTGGTGCGCGACGCGCGCGATCTCTCAGCTCACGGCATCGGCTCGGTGGCGATATGCAGCAACGACGCGATGGATTATCCCGAAGATTCGTTCGCCAGCATGGCGGCTCTTTCCGCACGCATGCGGTTTCCCTTTCCGTATCTCTGGGACGAGACGCAATCGGTGGC
>DAIQRF010000125.1:0-6667 GCA_036786505.1 Casimicrobiaceae bacterium
ACCTGAACCTGCTCGCCAAGATCGAATGCCGTCGCGCGCATGCCACGGGCGACGTACTGCGAGCTGACGGCCTCGTTGTCGTCGGCGACATACACGAATTTGTGCCGGCCGACGTCGATTTCATCGCGGTCGCGCAGGAAATGCTTGACCACCGCGTTGCCATTGACCAGCGTGCCGTTGGTGCTGCCGAGATCTTCGAGAAACGAATCGGCGAGTATGGTGACCACCGCGGCGTGCTCGCCGCTGACCGCGAGATTAGGCAGGCAGACATCGTTGTCGGCGCGGCGGCCGATGGTGATGCGCTCCTGATCCAGCGGAATGTCCACAGTTGTGCCGTCAGCGAGAAAGAGGATGAGCTTTGCCATAGTTGACATTCACAACCACCGCTCGCGGATTCTTACGGTTGGAGCGGATTCTGCCAACGCAGATCGGCGAAGCGTGCGAAATCGCCATCAGTTGAGCAAAGCAGCAGGCCATGCTCGATGGCCAGGGCCGCCAAGTGAGCGTCAGGAACCAGGTTCGCTTGCACGCGGCCTTTGGTGAGAAGTGACCCGAGCACATCTTCATGTCGGTCGGTCGGTTGCGGAATCCAGACCACGTCGGCTGCGAGCCATGCGCGGACTTGACGCCACGCGTCGGCGATAGGCTCGGGACGCTCAAATATTCGTGCATTCGTGACAATGCGCAGGAAGCTGAGAAGGCTGGGCCAAGGCAGCGCAACCTGCCCATTGCCGCTCAATTGGGCGTCCAACCAACCGCGCGCCTGCACATGTTGCGGAAAGGATTTGACTCGAGCATAGATAAGCAAGTTGGCGTCGAGAAGGATCATTCGAAAGATTCGCTCTCGGCGACCGCCAATACCTCCGCCACGTTATCGATGTTGCCTAGCAGGCAGCGGCCAAGATCCACCGAGTCAGTGTGAAATGGACCTTGCTTGCGAGGAGGGGCGGCGAGATGCTTGAGCCCTTCTCTCAACGCTTCGTTGATAATGTCTTTCATGCTCTGCCGGCGTGTCTTGCGCAGGCGCTCTACCACCACGGCCACGTCTTTTTCGAGCGTCAGGGTGGTTCTCATACATCAAAGCATATACTTATTGATGTCTTGATGTCAAGGCTCATGGGTTCGCCCTCGGTTACCAAAATGAGCGGGAATGACGGCAAAGAAAGGACCCAGCCCGGACACGCTCGCCTAAGTCGGCTTCTTGGCCATCCAGCGCTGTAGCCAGCCGCCCGTCGGCAAGAAGCCTTCCGGCACTCGCACCAGCACGACCGAAACATTGTCGCGGCCGCCGTTCTGATTGGCGACATCGATCAGCTCCGCGGCGGCTTCAGCGAGATCGCTGCGCTTGGTGGCGACGATCTCGCGCACCGCCTCGGCATCGACCATATCGGTCAGGCCATCGGAGCACAATACATAGATGTCTTCCGCTTCGATGCGATATTCGGAGATGTCGGGCGGAACGACAGCCTCGATTCCGAGCGCACGCGTGACCAGGTTTTTGTTGAGCGAATACTTGGCCTGCTCTTGCGTCAACATGCCGCTGTCGATCTGCTCCTGCAACAGCGAATGATCGTGCGTAAGCTGCTCGAACCGATCGACGCGCAGCCGATAGCAGCGTGAGTCGCCAATGTGGCCGATGCTGACCCGGTTCTGAAAGAACACGGTCGCAACCAGCGTGGTGCCCATGCCCGCGCATTCCGGCCGCGCCTGCGCCGCCTCGTAAATGCCTTTGTTGGCCAGCGCGATCTGCTGCTGCAACAGCAATGCCGCGTGCGTGAGTCCGCTGCTGATGTCGACCTTGGAAAGTTCGCGGCCCGACTTGAGCTCTTCGAGCATGCCGGTGCTGATGACGTTGACCGCGATGCCGCTGGCGACCTCGCCGGCGCTGTACCCGCCCATGCCATCGGCAAGGACCGCGAGCCCCGATTCGCCGTCGACGAACACCGAGTCCTCGTTGTGCGTGCGAACCATCCCGGGATGGGACAGGCTGGCGACGTCCAGGGGCGCATGCCCGCTCATGTCGCGCGCTTCCGGGCGGAGAGCTTGGTGAGGGATGAAAAAAGGATGTCGGTGGTGCCCATCGGCGGCGAGTTTACGCTGCGCCGAGCGGCAAGGCGATAGCCGTCCGCGCAACGGCCATGAAGTGGCCAATGACGTGGCCATGACGTGGCCGCGGCGCGGCACGCGCGGCCGGTGACTCCGAATGCATCACGTCTTGTGCGCCCGTCGGCGACGGCGGGTGAGCCCCCAGCCCACTGCGACCACAAGCGCAAACCCCGCGACCGGTGCCAGCGTGGAAATTCGCGACGCGTTCGCGGCAATCCATGGCGCGACTGCCGGATCCTCGATCGCCATTTCACCGGCGATATAGCCAAGCAGGCCACCTCCCGCCAGCACCAGGATAGGAAAGCGCGCGATCAGGCGCATGATGATCTGACTGCCGACCACGAGAATGGGAATGCTGACGATCAGTCCGAACACGATCAGCGAAACGTCGCCCTTCGCGGCCGCGGCGACACCCATGACGTTGTCGAGGCTCATGACCAGATCGGCGACGATGATTGTCCACACGGCAGCGAGCAGGCGGTCACTGGCCTTGACGCCGTGCTCGCCGCGATCCTCCTCGGCGATCAGCTTGACGCCGATCCACAGCAGCAGCGCGCCGCCGATCAGCTTGAGGTAGGGGTTCGTGAGCAGGCTCATCGCGAAAAAAGTCAGTCCGATACGCAGGACGATCGCCGCGAGCACGCCCCAGAAGATGCCGTGCTTGCGTTGCCGCGGCGAGAGATTGCGGCAGGCGAGCGCGATCATCACCGCGTTGTCGCCGGACAACAGGATGTTGATCATGACGATTTCCAGCACCGCAAGCCAGAATTGCGGCGTGCCCAGTTCGATCATGTTATTGAGCCTTAGGAAAGTGCGTGATGCCCGGATCCTTAATATCGTCGTTCCCGCTTATTTTGGTAACTAAGCGGGAATCCATTAGTGTCTTTGACGGACGCCGCTTACGTCCCCGCCGAAGCCTGCCCTCGAATGCTTGAATCGGGGGCGACGACGGGAGTTTTGCGCAAGCTATCACCCATATCGGTAATCCTCAGTAGGGCAGGACCGATTTCAACAGCTTGCCCATTTCCGCAGGGTTGCGCGTCACCTTGATGCCGGACGCTTCCATCACCGACAGTTTTTCCTGCGCCGTTCCCTTGCCGCCGGAGATGATCGCACCGGCGTGTCCCATGCGCTTGCCCGGCGGGGCGGTGACGCCGGCAATGAAGCCGACCACCGGCTTTTTCATGTGATCCTTGACCCACGCGGCTGCAACTTCCTCGTCGGTGCCACCGATCTCGCCGATCATGACTACCGCGTCTGTTTCCGGATCATCGTTGAAGAGCTTGAGCACGTCGAGATGCTTGAGCCCGTTAACCGGATCGCCGCCTATACCCACTGCCGTCGATTGTCCCAACTCGAGCTCGGTCAATTGCGCAACAGCCTCGTAGGTCAGCGTCCCGGATCGCGAGATGACACCGATGCGCCCTTGGCGATGAATGTGGCCGGGCATGATGCCGATCTTGATCTCGTCGGGCGTGATTACGCCGGGGCAGTTCGGCCCGAGCAGCAGCGTCTTCCTGCCCTGCATCCGGTAACGGGTGCGAATCATGTCGCGGACCGGAATGCCTTCGGTGATGCAAATCACCAGGTCCAGCTCCGCGTCGACGGCTTCGTTGATCGCTGCCGCGGCAAACGGAGGCGGTACGTAAATGACGCTGACCGTCGCGCCCGTGGCTTGCTTTGCTTCGCGTACCGTCGCGTAAATCGGAATGCCCTCGAAGTCCTCACCCGGCTTTTTTGGATTGACCCCGGCGACGAAGCACTGCTTGCCGTTCGCATAGTCGCGGCACATGCGCGTATGGAACTGGCCGGTCTTGCCGGTGATTCCCTGCGTGATGACCTTGGTATTCTTGTTGACCAGAATGCTCATTCAGGTTCCTTGATGCCGTGGTTCCCGCGAAAGCGGATTCGGTGTCTTTAATCTTCTAACACTCCGCTGTGCACATTCACGCCGTCGTTCCCACGAAAGCAGGATTCCAGTGTCTTTCGTCTTCCGATACGAATCCTTGCCGTCGTTCCCGCGAAAGCGGGAATCCACAAACGTCATACAATGATACGCAGTTGCTTATCGTTTCGCGGCGTTGCCGCACCGCCCTGCCGTCATTCCCGCGGGAATCCAGTGTCTTTAGAATCCAGTGTCTTTAGTCTTCCATCACACCGTTGTACGCATTCACGTCGTCGTTCCCGCGAAAGCGGGAATCCAGTGTTTTCAACTTGTGACATCACGATAGAGATCGTCCCAATAAGGATTCTTGGCCTCGATCATTTCGATCTTCCACGCCCGATTCCATTTCTTGATCTGCTTCTCTCGTGTAATCGCGCTGTCCGCCGTTTCATGCTGCTCATACCAAACGAGCAGCTTTACAGCGTGTTCCTTGCTGAAGCCGTTCACAAAGCCTTCGCGATGCTGCCACACCCGTTGCGCGAGATTCGAAGTTACGCCCGCGTACAACGTGCCATTGCGGCGGCTCGCGAGAATGTATACGTAAAACGCCCTGTCCATGCCGAGCTAACGCCGCTGGGTCCCCGCTTACGCGGGGACGACGACCATTTACCCCTCGCCACTTACGCGGGGACGACGACCCTTACCCTCGCCGCTTACGCGAGGACGACAATCTACGAGGACGACAATCTATATACCCCTCGCCGCTGCGACGACCTTCTCCGCCGCCTCACCCATGTTGTTGGCGCTGATGATTGGCAGTCCCGAATCGGCGAGTATTTTGCGGCCCAACTCCTCGTTGGTACCTTTCATGCGAACGACCAGCGGCACTTTGAGCTGGACTTCGCGCGCCGCGGCGACTACGCCGCTGGCGATGGTGTCGCATTTCATGATGCCGCCGAAAATGTTGACGAGGATGGCCTTGAGATCGGGGTTCTTGAGCATGATCTTGAATGCTTCGGTCACTTTTTCCGCTGTCGCGCCACCGCCGACGTCGAGAAAGTTGGCCGGCTCGCCGCCATAGAGCTTGATCGTGTCCATGGTCGCCATTGCCAAGCCCGCACCGTTGACCAGGCAGCCGATGTCGCCGTCGAGCGAAATGTACGAGAGATCGAACTTGGACGCCTCGATCTCTGCCGGATCCTCTTCGTCGAGATCGCGCATTTCCACGATGTCCGGGTGCCGGAACAATCCATTGGCGTCGAAGTTGAGCTTGGCATCGAGGGCGATGATTTTGCCGTTGCCGCTCACGATCAGCGGATTGATCTCGGCCAGCGACGCGTCCGTTCCGTCGAACGCGCAGTAGAGTCCCTGCAGCATCTTTTGCGCTTGCGGAACGCTTGCGCCCGGCACCCCGATCTTGCGCGCGACGCTGTCGGCATCGCCATCGCTCAGGCCCGTTTCCGGATCGATGAACACCTTGTGGATTTTCTCAGGCGTCTTGGCCGCGACTTCTTCGATGTCCATGCCGCCTTCGGAACTGGCCATCAAAGTCACGCGCTGCGTCGCGCGGTCGACCACCATGCCGATGTAGAGCTCCTTGCTGATGTCGGCGCCCTCCTCGATCAACAGCCGCCTTACCTTTTGTCCCTTCGGCCCGGTCTGATGAGTAACGAGTTGCATGCCGAGGATCTTGCCCGCGAGATCACGAACCTCGGTCAGGGACTTCGCCACCTTGACGCCGCCACCCTTGCCTCTTCCTCCGGCATGAATCTGCGCTTTGACGACCCAGATCGACCCACCGAGCGTCTCCGCCGCCTTGACCGCTTCGTCAACCGAGAACGCAGGTATGCCGCGTGGCGTCGCCATCCCGAAACGACGAAAGATTTCCTTGCCCTGGTACTCGTGGATTTTCATGCGAATCCGTCAAAGACGCGTCGCGCTACGCCGCGCCGCGGTACCACCGTGGGTAGTATCGCCGCACGGTGTCGGTGCTGGACTCGAGTGCATGGCAGCGGTCGAGCTGGAACGGCTTGGCGTCGCCGTCGATCTCGCGGCTCAATCCGGCGAACATCTGTATCGCCGCGGTCGGCGCCTGCGCCAGCAGCTCGGTGAGATGGCTGCATCCCTGCACGCCGCCGATCGCCGCATAAAGCGATTTGCGAAAGCCGTGCAGCAGACTGATGCCGACCAGCGCCGAATACGCCGGCGTGATTTGATCGCACGCGCCCGGATAGGGCATTTCGTCGGTCTTCGCTTCGATGGCACGGATCACGCCATCGCGCCCGATCGTTACCCGAACCCACATGTCGTGGACGGCTTCGCCCGCGGTGCGCAGGCCGGTCAGCAGAACGTAGTCGTGATCCTTGACGTCGGTAAGATGTCCTTCCATGTCGAACAGGCCGTCGTCCCGCTGGAATCCCTCGTAGGTGACCCGTCGCGTGTGAAGGCGGGTACGAACGACCGGCGAAATCGCGAGCGGCATGGGCGGTTGAGGGGCAGGTGTGCGGTGATAGTCGCGCCGGATAGAATACGGCGACCAAGCAAATCTCATTTTACGCGGCAGATGCGCACCCGACAACGATTCCGGCTCTAGAAAGGCATGTCGATGTCATTCGTGCTCGCTTTGGACCAGGGTACCACCAGCTCCCGCGCGATCGTTCTCGATCGCTCCGGCAG
>DAIQRF010000126.1:0-6611 GCA_036786505.1 Casimicrobiaceae bacterium
TCGGCACGTGCAACGTGCTGGAAGGCCCGGTCACTGCGAGCGGCGGCGGCGCAGGATCCATCGATGTCGAAGGCCTGGGCACCGTTCGCGTCGCGACCGGCGCAGCAGTGGCCGTGGGTAGGAGCGGCGCGATCGCGCTGCGACCGGAGAAGATTCGCATCGCCGCCTCGACGCCGAATGAGGAGCCGGATGGCATACCCGATGGCATACCCGGTGGCAGATCCGATACCGAGACCGACCATCACTTCCGCGGCACCGTGACCGATTACCTGTATCTCGGCGACGTCACGGTGTACATCGTCAGCACGCCGCAGGGCTGCAAGCTCGAGACACTGCTCGCGAATTCGGGCGCGGGCCGCACCAAGTTCTTCGAAGTCGGCGACGCCGTCGAGGTGAGCTGGAGCATCGGTGCCGGACACTTCATCGCCTCATAAAACCATGACCGCCCGCTCGAGAGAACGTTTCGGCAAGTGGCTGGTCAGCGCGCCGCCGCTTGTCTACCTGTTGTTCTTTTTCGCGATCCCGACGCTCATCATGGTGCTGGCGTCCTTTCGCACGCCAGGCGAGTTTGGCGGCCTCAGTCCCCTGGTCGCGGATGGAAAGCTTGACCTCAACCTCGATAGCTACGTCAGGTTCTTCACCGAGTCGGTGTACGCACAGATATTCGTCAAGTCGGTGTGGTACGCGCTGCTGACCACCCTTTTCTGCCTCCTCCTCGCGTATCCACTGGCGGCGCTGATCGCGAGCAGCCCGAAGAAGTACCGCGATCTTCTTTTGCTGCTGGTAATCCTTCCCTTCTGGAGCAACTTCCTGATCCGCGTCTACGCCTGGATGATCATCCTCGGTCCGAACGCGGCGATGGCGCGAGCAGTCAACGGCGTGCTTGCCTGGTTCGGACACGAGCCGGTAGCGCTGCTCTTCAGTTCCTTCGCGGTGCTGGTCTGCCTGGTGTACGTTCATCTGCCGTTCATGGTGTTGCCGCTGTACGCCAATCTGGAAAAACACGATCAGGCGCTGCTCGACGCGGCGCAGGATCTGGGGGCGAACGGGTGGCAGCGCTTCTGGCGCATAACCTTTCCGCTGTCGCTGCCGGGCGTCTATGCCGGCGCGGCGCTGGTATTCATCCCGGCGCTCGGGATCTTCGCCATTCCCGACATCCTGGGCGGGCCCGAGGACAGTCTGATCGGCAATGTCATCAAGCAGCAGTTTCTCGAAACGCGCGACTGGCCGTTCGGCAGCGTGCTTTCTATCGTGCTGACCGTCGCCGCACTGGCGCTGGCGGGCTTGGCGGCGTGGGTCGGCCGTTCCCAGCTCGGCACCCGCTCGAGCGGAGCTCCCGGCCGTGCGTAGAAACCCCGTCGCTTTGTGGATAGCGGCCGGCGCGGTTTACGCCTTCCTGTATGTGCCGCTCATCATCGTCGTTGTCTATTCGTTCAACCATTCGCGGCTCAACGCCGAATGGGTCGGATTCACCCTCGATTGGTACGACAAGCTTTTTCACAACGAGGAGATGCTGACCGCCGCCGGCAATTCGCTCATCATCGCGCTGGTGACCAGTCTGGTGTCGACGGTGCTGGGGACGATGGCCGGCGTGGCGATGCATCGCTACAAAACGCGGCTGCTGCCGATTCTGGTCCTGGCGCCGATCGCGATTCCCGAGATCCTGATGGGCGTCTCCCTGCTCATTTTCTTCGTCCTCCTGAATTTCACGCTCGGGCTCGCTTCGGTAGCGCTGGCACATATCGCGTTTTGCATCGGCTTTGTGGCCATTGTCGTTCGCGCGCGGCTCGCAGGCATGGATGAAAGCCTGACCGAAGCGGCACGCGATTGCGGCGCGACGCCGTGGGAGGCCTTTCGCCACGTCACGCTGCCGCTGATCATGCCCGGCGTCATCGCCGGCGCGCTGATGGCGTTCACGCTGTCAATCGACGATTTCGTGATCACTTTTTTCACCGCCGGCGCGGGGACGGTCACGCTGCCGCTGCAGATCTATTCGATGATCAAGATCGCGGTCACGCCCGAGGTCAATGCCGTGTCCACGTTGCTGATGTTGTTGACGCTGGCGCTGATCATCATCGCATCCAGGCTCACGCCCAGCCTGCTCAGGTCCGATTGATCGTTGCAAAAATGATTGACGGCGGGCAAAGCTCAGCGCTCGGTCCCGACTCTCCTTCCGTTGACGCGGGCGAGGGCTGCGTCGTGTCGGCGGTGGCTGTATACCCTAGCGGAAATCTGCTACAGAGGAAGGCATGAAACGACTCGCCCTGCTCCTGGCTTCATTGTTGCTCGTGCTTCCCGCGGCCGCGAAGGACCAGCTCCATCTTTACAACTGGAACAACTACATCGCAGCCGAGACGGTCAAACGCTTCGAAGCCTTGTGCAAATGCGAAGTGGTCCAGACCTATTACTCGGATAACGAGGAGCTGCTGGCCAAGCTCGCCGCCGGCGCGCGGGGCTACGACATCCTGGTTCCGACGTCGAACGTCATCCAGGCGCTGATCAAGGGCGGGCAGTTGAAGCCGATCGACAAGGCGCAGCTGCCGAATCTCAAGAACATCGACCCGGCCTATCTGAACACTCCCTTCGATCCAGGCAACAAGTATTCGGTACCGTATGCGATGTCGCTGACGGTCATCGGATACAACGACCAGAAGATCAAGGAACTCGGACTGCCGACCGATACGTGGGCGGTGATATTCGAGCCGAAGTACCTGGAAAAGATCAAAGGCCGCATCACCGTGCTCGACAGCTCCAGCGAGCTTTTCGCCGCCGCCCTCAAGTACCTCGGGTATTCCGCGAACGATGTCGATGAAGCCCACTGGAAGCAGGCTGCGGACCTGATCAAGAAGGCAAAACCGTATTGGGCGGCATTCAACGCGTCGTCGTATATCAAGGAGCTGACCGTCGGCAACATCTGGCTGGTGCACGGGTACTCGAACGATATCTTCCAGGCGAATCTCGACGCGCAGGCGGCCAAGCGGCCGTTCCATATCCTGCACGGTCTTCCCAAGGAAGGCGCGGTGCTGGCCGTCGACAATATGGTCATTCACAAGGACGCGCCGCGACCGGACCTCGCCCACAAGTTCATGAACTTCATGCTCGAAGGCAAGAACTCGGCCGAGCTCACCAACCTGATCGGCTCCGGCAACCCCAACATGGATGCGTTGAAGTACATCAAACCCGACATCCAGAAAAATCCGGCCATCTTCCCGGACAAGGCAATGATCTCCAAGCTCGAGCAATTGAAGGACCTGACCACCGCGCAGCGGCGGGTGCGCAATAGAATGTGGACCGAGATCAAGGCCGGCCGCTAGAAGAGAGGCTCGCTCGCCGCTGACATGGCGCGAGCCGCCACTAGAGATGCTAGCGAGCACCTATGACCCCTATCGTCGTCAAGCCGCTCACGCCCGCGCTCGGCGCAGATTTCCTGCGCTTTTTCGACCATGAGCGCGGCTCGGCATTCGCCGACAATCCGGAATGGGCCAAGTGCTACTGTCACTTCTACCACGTGCCGCGGGCCATCGACTGGCCGTCGCTGTCGGCGCCGCAGAATCGCACCGCCATGCGAGCGCGCATCGAGGTCGGCGCGATGGAAGGGTTTCTCGCCTTTGACGGCGTGGAGGTGGTCGGCTGGCTTAACGCACAGCCAAGGGATGCACTGCCGCACTGCTTCGACCGGATGGGCATCGAACCGACGCCTTTGCGGTGCGAAGCATTCGAGGCGGCAGCCATCGTCTGCTTCGTGGTCGCGCCGAATAGGCGCCGGCAAGGTATTTCGCGCGCGCTGCTCGCCGCGGCGCTCGCGTCGTTCGCGGCTCGCGGATTCAAGCTGGTCGATGCATTCCCGTTCAAGTCCGGCACGAGCGACCTCGCCGCGGATCACTACCACGGTTCGCTGTCCTTGTTTCTCGACCAGGGGTTTACGGTGCTGCGCGAGGACGAAACGATGACCGCGGTGCGCAGGATGCTGGGATGAACGTGAACGGCCGCTCCCACGCCACGCAGCTTCCGCAGTATTTCGCCGTCCTCTACGGCGCAATGATCGTCTACGCGAGCCTGGAGCCGTTTTCCGGATGGATGGCGCCGCTGCCGGGCGCGCCGTTTTTTCTGTTCGCGCCGTGGCCCGCGCGTTACACCCGCTTCGACATCGCAATCAATGTCGTGGCCTATATTCCGTTCGGCTTTTTTGTCGGACTGACCGGCAGGCACACACGGGCTGCCGCGCGGTTCGCGACAGCGACCGCGATGGCGGCGCTATTGTCGGCCGCCATGGAGACGGCGCAGATGTTCATGCCGGCGCGCGACGCGAGCACGATGGATCTTGTTTCAAATGCGGCGGGGGGTGCGCTCGGAGGCTTGGCGGCGCTTTTGCTCAACAGCACTCCGGGGCTGCGCACACGCATCGCGCAATCGCGCCATCGCGTCTTTCTCGGCGGAAGGAGCGGCGACCTCGGTCTCGCGCTGCTGGCTGTTTGGCTGCTGGCGCAGGTGAACCCCGGCATTCCCTTGTTTGCGGCAACGTTCGATCCCTCTCTGGAGCTGACCCGCGATCTGGCCGGCACGCTGCTTCAGGCGGCACAAAGCGCGTTCAATGTCATCGGCGCGGGGTTGTTCCTCGCGCTGCTTCTGCGCCAACGCCGTTACCTCGGTGGCGCGGTACTGGTGCTGATCGGCGTCGCCTTGATGCTGAAGGGCGCCGCTGCGACGGTACTGCTGCGATCGACCATGTGGGACAACTGGCTCAAGCCTGGCGTGACCCTTGGCGTCGCGGCCGGTGCGATCGCATTGCTGTTGACGACCCGATTGCCTCGGCCGGTACAGACGACGCTGTGTGCCATCGCACTCCTGTCGTCGTTGATTGCGCCGCTGCTCGCGCCCGACATGTGGCAGGCGCGAGCGCCGCTGTCCTTGTTTGACTGGCCTTATGGCCACCTGCTCAATTTCAATGGTTTGACGCATGCCGTGCTCGTGGTCTGGCCGGTGCTCGCGAGTTGTTATTTGATGTGGCTTGCAGGGCAACCGGCGTGGGGCGAGCGTGCGCTGCCGGACCAGGAAACGTCCCACTAAGCTTGGGGCCGGTCGGTTCCTTACACTTTTCGCGCGATGCAATGTTTCGCGTCGCGTATAATTCGCCGCACACCGCGCGCACGCATGAATTTCTACAAACGCCACGTGTTCTTCTGCTGCAACCAGCGCGAGCCGCCGGAAGCCTGCTGCAATAATCACGGCGCAAGCGACATGCAGGCTTACGCGAAGCAGCGCATCAAGGAACTGGGACAGAACGGCAAGGGCAAGATCCGGATCAACAAGGCCGGTTGTCTTGACCGCTGCGACGAGGGGCCGGTGCTTGTGGTTTATCCCGACGCGGTCTGGTACACCTACGTCGATCGGCAAGACATCGACGAAATCATCGATTCTCACGTCGTGCACGGCCGCGTCGTCGACAGGCTGAAGATTTGACCCGAGGCGAGCGCCGCAGCTCCATCGCCGGCCCCGCCGGCGCGCTCGAAGTCGCGCTCAACGTTCCCGAAGGTGCCGCGCGAGGCATCGCGCTCGTCGCGCATCCCCACCCGCTTCAGGGAGGGACGCTTGACAACAAGGTCGTGCAAACGCTGGCCAAGACCTTCGCCGCCCTGGGCTACGCCGCCGCACGATTTAATTTTCGAGGCGTCGGCGCAAGCGAAGGCCAATTCAGCGACGGCATCGGCGAAACGGACGACGCGCTTGCGGCGCTCGCGGCCGCGAAGCTCGAGTTCGGCGAGCTGCCGGTCGCGCTCGCAGGGTTTTCCTTTGGCTCATACGTGCAAACCCGCGTCGCGCACGCCATTAGCGCCGAGCGCCTGGTGTTGATCGGGCCGGCGGTAGCGCGCTTCCCCATCGAGGTCGTCCCGCCCGACACGATCGTCATTCACGGTGAGGAAGACGACGTCGTCGCGCTTGCCGATGTGCTGGCGTGGGCGAGGCCGCAGCAATTGCCCATCGTTGTTTTTCCCGGTTGCGGGCACTTCTTCCATGGCCGGCTGCCGCAATTGCAGCGGGTGATCACCGGCATGTGGCGAAAATGAGCGCGCCCGACGCGGCGCCGCTGCTGGCGGATCTCGCCAAACAGAATAGCGTCCGCTACCTGCACCGTCCGGCGAACCTCGAAGACCTCTTTATCAAGCTCACCGGGCGCGAACTGCGCGATTGAATCGGCACCGCGGCCGCTCGCGCTATACTCGCCGCGTTGGTCGATCGCCGTTCGAATCATGACTTCCGCCGCGTTGCTACGCATGCCCGAGTTGTCCCTGCGCTGGTTGCCGGTCTGGCGCCGCAATCTGCTGGTCTGGCGCAAGCTGGCGATCGCGTCGGTGCTCGGCAATATCGCCGACCCACTCCTGTACATGCTTGCGCTGGGATACGGCATCGGCAGCTTCATTCCTGAAATCGGCGGCATGAAGTACATCGCGTGCATTGCCTACTATGTCGCGCTGGTGCTGACGCGGCGACGCCTGCTGCGCTGAGGAACAACGCGATGCTCTGGATCAAATCGCTGCACATGGTGTTCATGGTGACATGGTTCTCGGGTCTCTTTTATCTTCCGCGCTTGTTCGTCTATCATGCGCAGGCAC
>DAIQRF010000127.1:0-6507 GCA_036786505.1 Casimicrobiaceae bacterium
CGGCGTTCCGATGGCAATGATCCGTTTGATGCGCGCCGGCCCGCGCTGCCGGAGATACGCACGCGCGACCAGCCCCCCCATGCTGTGACACACCAGTAAGATACGGGCCGCGCCGGTAGCGGCGCACACCGATTCGATCTTTGCGCCGAGCTGCTCGGCGAAGTGTTCGATGTCGCCGTACGGCGGGCCATAGTTGATGGTGTAGACCGCACCGACAGCCTTCCGCGCAAGATAGCGCCGCATCGTGAACCAGACGCCGTCGTTGACCATCACGCCATGCACCAGAACAATGGGCAGTTGCGCGGGAGCCGGGGCGGGATCGCGGATCACCAGCCGATGCAATGCAATCAACGGCCAAGATATCGCGACGGCGAAAACTTCCCCGATGAACAGTCGGACGCTGCCGCCGGAATCGAGTTGCGCGCCGGGCGGCCGCGGCGTGCGCCAGACCCAGCTTATTGCGAACCAGGCGGCTACCAGCACAACTACTGGCGCAAGATAGGCCATCGGCGCGCCGGCGACGAACCACCACGGCGATGCGCCCTGCGCCACGCGATGGATGGCCCATTTGATATAAGTGGACGCGCCGGCGAGCAGCAGCGCGAACAGGAGAATCGCCGTCATCGCTTTCGATGATACCGTGGCGGCGCGGAACGAACGACGGGAAGTTGCTCGGTTCATCCCACTCGCGTAAGTCAATCGGCTGCCGGGACCACCGTTTCAATCGATCCGAAGCGCGCCGATCGCGTCGCTGAGATCGGGAATGAGCCGCACGCCGGGAAGCGACTTGCGCAGTCGTCGAGTCATTTCCCCGCCTGCCCAAATGTGGGTCGAGGCGGGCAAGTGCCGGCGCAGCTCGCTTAAGGCCTCGCCGGCCTGGCGCAGTGCAAACGCGGCAGAAAACGACACCGCGACAATATGGACTTTGTGCGCAAGCGCGGCGCGCACGATGTCATCGAGCGGCGTCTGCGTTCCCAGCGAAACGCACTGCGCGCCTTCGGGCACCAGCAACGCCTCGACCATCAACAGGCCGAGCCCATGCTGCTCTCCCGGAAGCGTGGTGAGCAGAACCGTCGGCGCCCCCGATTGACGCGGAAATGCATTGATCGCGCTACGCAGTGCCGCTTGCAGCAACTCGGTATACAGGTGCTCTTCGAATACCTGCAATTCGCCGCGCATCCAAGCTTCACCGACCGCACGGTTGAGCGCGGTAACTGTCTCGAGCACAAAGCGCTGCAAGCCCTGCCGCATCAACAGATGCGCGAACGCATGCTGAAGCGCCGGCGCGTTATGATTTCTGACCAGCGCGAGCACGTCACGCTCCAGCACCGGCGCGGTGGTTTCGCGGCGCGGCCCGGCGCGGGTGTCGGCGAGAACATTCAATTCGGCAAGCGGCTGATGCATGAGCTTGCCGGGGCGCATTCCGGTATCCATCAAGCGCTTGATCACCCGCAGCTTGGCAACCTGTTCGGGCGAATATTGCCGCTCGGTGTTATCGTCGCGGCCGGGCTTGGGAAAGCCGTAGCGACGCTCCCACACGCGCAGTACGTCCTTGGACAAGCCCGTCTCGCGCTCGACGGCGCTGATATTCAGCAGGACAATGGAGCGGTCCACGGCAGAAAATTGTCCAGGGCAATAAATTGACAGTGGGTTCCCATCAAGTTATTTTAGGATTTAGCATCCGGGCTGTCCATGACACAATTTGCTTTCGACGTAATTTGTCCAACCAACGAAACTGAACTCAGGACCTGAGCGCCATGCTATTTCGCCCATGGACCTCCATCGCCGTTGCCGCGTTGGCCGCCATCGCCTGGAACAGCGCGGCGCGCGCCGAGAATCCGGCGCCGGTGACGGACGCCTGCCCACAGGTGCTGAACTTCTCCTTCAAGCGCCTGCAGACCGGACAACCCGAGTCGCTTTGCCAGTACCGCGGCAAAGTCGTTCTGATCGTCAATACCGCGAGTTACTGCGGATACACCCATCAGTACGAGGGTCTCGAGGCGCTTTACCGGAAATACAAGTCCCGCGGATTGGTCGTGGTCGGGTTTCCTTCGAACGACTTCGGCGGCCAGGAGCCTGGCAGCAACAAGGAGATCGCCGAGTTCTGCCGCCTGACCTATGGCGTGGAGTTTCCGATGTTCGAGAAATCGAGCGTGTCCAGCATCAAGACCAATCCTTTGTATGCCGAACTCCTCGCGCGCACCGGGCAGAGCCCCAAATGGAACTTTCACAAATATCTTGTCGATCGCGACGGCAAGCAAATCACGAGCTTCGGTACTCGCGTCGAGCCCGATAACGGCGACCTTCTCAGCGCTCTCGAGCGAATGCTGGCTGCCAAGCCCGCGCTTCCGAAAAGTTGAAGCGGGCCGGCCGCTCCGCTAAGCCTGTTACCCTGTGCCTGACACGCGACCGGCGTCGCGTCCCGGGCGCGTGAGCCAAATTTGAATCCATCCACAATCATCTTGCGTATGCAGAGATCAGAGGCGTAGGCGCAACGCCGCTAGAAAAATTCTCGGCGGGGAGCGACCCGCCCGCTCGCGCCACACCTTCAGGGGAGGAAAACGGTGCGTGTCGCGATTATTGGCTCCGGCATCGCCGGCCTGGGATGCGCGTGGCTGCTTCGGCAACAGGGATGCAAGGTCTCGCTTTTCGAGGCCAACGATTACCTGGGGGGCCACACTCATACCGTCGACGTTGTACTCGACGGTATCAACGCTCCGGTGGATACGGGCTTTCTGGTCTACAACGACCGGACGTATCCGAAGCTGATCGCGCTGTTCGATGCGCTGGGCATCACATCGGCGCCCAGCACGATGTCGTTTTCGGTACGCAACGACCACGCGGGCATCGAGTGGGCGGGAACGGACATCGGGTCGCTGTTTGCGCAGCCGGGTAACGCGCTTCGACCGGGATTCTGGCGCATGCTCGGCGACCTGCTGCGCTTCAACCGTGAGACGACGGCGATGCACGTCGAAGACCGCGCCTACGACGTGACAGTCGGCGAGTTCCTCGAAGCCGGCAACTATTCGACGCCGTTCCGGGAGTGGTATCTCCTGCCGATGGCGGCGGCGATATGGTCCGTCCCGGAGCGCGACGTGCTCGACTTCCCGCTGCCGACGTTTATCCGCTTCTGTCACCCTCACGGCCTTCTGCAGATTTCCGGACGACCCCAATGGCGCACCGTAGTCGGTGGTGCGCGAACCTATGTGGACAGGATCGCCGCCAGCCTTTCCGACGTTCGCCTGTCGACTCCCGTGCGCCGGGTGTGGCGCCGACGCGATGGCGTCGAGGTCAGCACCGATTCGGTCCACGGCGAGCGATTCGATCAGGTGGTGCTGGCCTGTCACAGCGAACAGGCGCTCGCCTTGCTCGCTGACGCGTCGGGCGAAGAGACGCGGCTGCTGCAGAACATTCGCTACCAGGCCAATCGCGTGCTGCTGCATACCGACACGCGTCTCATGCCCAAGCGACGGCGCGCATGGGCAGCGTGGAATTATCTTGCCCCGACTGACATCGCGGCCGGGGACCCCGTTGCGGTCAGCTACTGGCTCAATCGCCTGCAGCCCCTGCCTTTCCGGACACCCTTGATGGTGACGCTCAATCCACCTTTCGAGCCGCGGCCGGGGACGCAGATCGCCGAATTCGAATACGCACATCCGATGGTGAAAGGCGTGGCACAGACCGCGCAGCAGCGTCTCGCGCACCTGCAAGGCGAGCAGCGCACATGGTACGCAGGGGCCTGGATGGGCCACGGCTTTCACGAAGACGGGCTGGCATCGGCGCACATCGTCGCCGAAGGCATCGCGACGCGATTCGCGACCCTCATGAGCGAGCGCGCTGCGGCGTAGTGGCGCCATAGCGCAACGGCTACCATGAATCGATCCGTTCCCAACCTTGTGCATGGCAAGGTCATGCATCGCCGCCTGCGACCCGTCGGCAACCAATTCACTTACGACGCGTTCTCGCTTGCGCTGCCCTTGTCGCGGCTGGGCGACCTGCCGGGGCTGGGGCTTGCCCACAACCGGCGGGCGCTGGTGAGTTTTTTCGACCGCGATCACGGCGAACGCGATGGCAGCGCATTGGAGCCGTGGATCCGCAAACTGCTGGCGGCCGAATCCGTCGTCGCTGACGGCGAGATTGTTCTTTACGCATTTCCGCGGATGCTGGGATACGTTTTCAATCCGGTGAGCTTCTGGGTCTGTCACGACCGCGACGGTGCCGTTCGCGCCGTACTTTGCGAGGTCTGCAATACTTTCGGTGAGCGGCACAATTATTTGCTGGCGCATCCGGACGGCCGACCGCTTGCCGACGGCGAATCGTTGCAGAGCCGCAAGGCGTTTCACGTGTCGCCATTTTGCGAAGTCAAGGGCGATTACACCTTCCGATTCCATTTCGGGCCCGAGCGCTGGCTGGCGCGCATCGACTATGACGACGGCGCCGGCGAGTCACCCGGCGCACTGCTCGAGACATCGATTTCGGGCGTGGCCGAACCACTATCACCAAACGCGGTGCGCGGCCTGATGTGGCGCTACCGGTGGTTCACGCTCGGCGTGATCGTGCGGATTCATTGGCAGGGCACCAAACTCTGGTTGAAACGCGTGCCCTACATTTCCAAGCCGCAGCCTCCGCTGCAAAAAACGACGCGATGAACACACTCGACTCCACACTTTCCTCCAGTGCGCGCCGCACATCGCTGCCCGCCACCGCGCGTATCCTGTTTACCTTGCTCGAGCGCATGGACTTCGGCGCCTTGACGCTGACCACGCCCGACGGCATCACCCGGCGCTTTGGACCGGGCGGGTCCGTGGGAGCGCTGGACGGCGAAGTGGATCTCACGCTTCGCGACTGGAAGCTGTGCGGCGACGTGCTTACCGGCGGCGACGTCGCATTCGCCGAAGCGTTCATGGATGACAGGTGGGAGACCAGCGATCTCACCGCCCTGCTGACCCTCATCGCGCTGAACCAGCGCGCCCTGGAGCTTGCCTTCTACGGACGGTGGTGGCGTCAACTCGTCTTTCGCTGCAAGCACCTGTTGCGCAGCAATACCAAGCGGCGGGCGCGCCGCAACGTCGTCGCGCACTACGATCTGGGCAACGACTTCTACGGCCTCTGGCTCGACAGGACCATGAGCTATTCGTCGGCGCTGTTCGGCGGCGACCTGTCGCGCTCGCTCCCTTCGGCGCAGGAAGCGAAATACGAGCGCGTTCTGCATCAGCTCGCGCCGAAGGAAGGGGCACGCCTGCTGGAAATCGGATGCGGATGGGGCGGCTTCGCCGAATGTGCAGCGCGAGCCGGATGCCGCGTCACCGCGGTCAGTCTCTCCGATGCGCAGACGACATACGCCCGGGAGCGCGCGGCCGCGGCGGGTCTGCAGTCGCATGTCGAGTTCCACATAAGGGACTATCGCGATGTTGCCGGCCAGTTCGACGGCATCGCGTCGATCGAGATGTTCGAGGCCGTCGGCGAACGTTATTGGCCGGCCTATTTTCGCGCGCTGCGAGAAGCGTTGAAGCCTGGCGCGCGCGCCTGCGTTCAGACCATCACGATCGCCAACGATCGTTTCGAGCAATACCGGCAGACCAGCGACTTCCTCCAGCAATACATTTTCCCGGGTGGGATGCTGGCCTCGCCCGAAGTTTTCGAGAGGCAGGTGAAGGCCGCGGGGCTGGAGGTTGACGACGTGCACCGCTTCGGCCAGGATTACGCCGAGACGCTCAAGCGCTGGCTCGCCGCCTTCGATGCCAACGTCGACAAGGTGCGCGCGCAAGGCTTCGACCACCGCTTTATCCGCTGCTGGCGCTTTTATCTTGCGTACTGCGCTGCCGGCTTTGCCAGCGAGACCACCGATGTCGCGCAGTACACACTGGTTGCTCCTTAGCGCACTGCTCCTTGCCACGGCTCCGCGCAACGCAGCCGCTGAAACCAACGCGCCGCCTTTACCGGCCGCGGTTACGTCGCTGGTGCCGAACCTGGATGCAAAGGGTGGCGGGGAGGTGACTTTTCTTGGCCTTTCCGTCTACAGCGCTTACTATTATTGTGTCGACCGCTCGCGCTGTGGCTGGTCACCGGAGCAGCCGTTCGCGCTGCAGCTTGTCTATCATCGAAGCCTTGTCGGTGCCAAGATCGCCGAGCGCAGCGTCGATGAGATCGCCAAGCTCGGCTACGGTACACCGGATCAGCACGCGCGGTGGGGCGCGCAGATGAAGCAGATTTTCCCCGACGTCGTCGATGGCGACCGTATCACCGGCCTCAATCTTCCGCAGTCCGGCGCGCGCTACTACTACAACGGGAAGCTGATCGGCGAAATCCAGGACCGCAAGTTCGCCAAGGCGTTTTTCGGCATCTGGCTGGATCCTCGAACATCCGAGCCCGCGTTGCGCAAGAAGCTGCTGAGCGAGCCCAGTGGGCCGTAACAGCCAAATCGGTAGTGTCTGGCTCAGTTGCCAAATGAGGCTCCACGCCGATCGCGGCGTTGCCGAAGCTCGCAAGGGGGCCTACCCTTGCTTC
>DAIQRF010000128.1:0-6500 GCA_036786505.1 Casimicrobiaceae bacterium
TCGCCTTCTACGCCGTCGGCGCCTACGTCTATGCGCTGCTGGCCTCGCCGCACTTCGGCATTCATCTTCCGTTCTGGGTCATTCTCCCCTTAAGCGCGGGAATCGCCTGCGCTTTCGGCGTGCTGCTCGGCGCACCCACGCTGAAGCTCCGCGGCGACTACCTCGCCATCGTAACGCTCGGTTTCGGCGAGATCGTCCGCATCTTCCTGAACAACCTCAATGCTCCTCTCAACATCACCAACGGCCCGCAGGGCGTCAACCTGATCGATCCGTTTCGCATCGGCAGCTTTTCCTTCGCCAAGCCAGAGGTCGTTCTCGGCGTACCGTTTTCCGGCCCGCAGAAGTATTACTACCTCCTGCTGCTGATCACCATCGGCGTCATCGTCGTCAATCTTCGCCTTCAGAATTCGCGGCTCGGCCGCGCCTGGGAAGCGATCCGCGAAGACGAGATTGCCGCCAAGGCGATGGGTATCAACACCCGCAACGTAAAGCTGCTGGCGTTCGCCATGGGTGCGTCGTTTGGCGGCATCGCCGGCGCGATCTTTTCGGCGACGCAGCAGTTCGTGAGCCCGGAAAGCTTCGGCCTGTTCGAATCCATCATCGTGCTGGCGATGGTGGTGCTCGGCGGCATGGGCAATATTCCGGGCGTCATTCTCGGCGCGATTCTGCTGACGCTGCTGCCCGAGGTGTTGCGATACACGATGGAGCCGCTGCAGAACGCGCTCTTCGGCAGAGTGATTCTCGACGCCGAAACGATCCGGCTGCTCGTCTTCGGCGTCGCGCTGGTGGCGATCATGCTTTATCGTCCGGCGGGCATTTGGCCTTCCGCAGTACGCAAACGCGAGCTCGACGTCAAAGGCGGCGCCGCGTGAGCGTGAATCCATCCGCGCTTCTCGAGGCGACGAGCATCGGCAAACGCTTCGGCGGCGTTCAAGCACTTACCGACGTCAGCTTCAGCATCGACCGCGGCGAGATCTACGGTTTGATCGGGCCCAATGGCGCGGGCAAGACTTCCCTGTTCAACGTGCTCACAGGCATCTATTCGCCCGACAGTGGAAATTTCACATTCGACGGCGCGCCGCTTGACCGGCTGAAACCGAACGAGGTCGCGGAGCGCGGCATCGCGCGCACGTTTCAGAACATTCGCCTTTTCCAGAATCTGTCGGCACTGGAAAACGTCATGATCGGGCGCCACGTTCGCACCCGCGCAGGCGTGTTCGGCGCGATCTTTCGCGACCGGCAAACGCTGGCGGAAGAGGCGGGTATCGAGGCGCGATCCTATGAGCTGCTCGAATACGTCGGCGTGGCGAATCGCGCCAATCATCTCGCCAAGCACCTCGCCTACGGCGATCAGCGGCGCCTGGAAATCGCGCGTGCGCTGGCGACGGAGCCCAAGCTTCTCGCGCTGGACGAACCCGCGGCCGGCATGAACGCGACCGAAACCAAAGCGCTGAAGGCGCTCCTTGACGACATTCGCCGCGACGGGACCACGATTCTGCTGATCGAGCACGATATGAAGCTGGTGATGAGCGTTTGCGACCGCGTGCTGGTGCTCGACTACGGCAAGAAGATCGCCGAGGGTTCCGCCACGGAGGTTCAAACGGACCCGAAGGTCATCACCGCGTACCTCGGCGGCGAAGTGACCCTGAACCTGCGACGGGCGTGAGCGAGTGGGTGAGACCGCGCTCCTCGAGCTCAAGGGTCTTCAGGTCGCCTATGGAGGCATCCAGGCCGTCAAGGGCATCGATCTGGTGGTCAGGGAGCGCGAGCTCGTCTGCCTCATCGGCGCCAACGGCGCGGGCAAGACCACGACGCTGAAGGGCATCACCGGCTTGCAGCCAATCAAGAGCGGATCGATCCACTATGACGGCCAGGACATCACCGGTAAACCCGCATTCGTGCTGGTGCGCCGCGGCCTGTCGATGGTTCCCGAAGGACGCGGCGTCTTCGGAGCGCTCTCCATCGCGGAGAATCTGGCCATGGGCGCCTATACACGCAACGATCGCGCGGCGGTTCGCGCCGACGTCGAGCGCGTGTACGGGCTATTTCCTCGGCTGAAAGAGCGCCGCACGCAAACTGCGGGCACGCTCTCCGGCGGCGAGCAGCAGATGCTGGCGATCGGCCGCGCGATGATGTCCCGGCCCAGGCTCCTTCTGCTCGACGAGCCGTCGATGGGTTTGGCGCCGCTGATGGTGCAAAAGGTGTTTGAAACCGTGCTCGCGATCGCCAGCGAAGGCGTCACGATCCTGTTGATCGAGCAGAATGCGAAACTCGCGCTCGAAGTCAGCGACCGCGGCTACGTGATGGAAAGCGGCGAGCTCACGCTTTCCGGCGACGCCAAAGACCTTCTTTCCGATCCGAAGGTTCGCGCGGCGTATCTCGGTGAAAGCACTACCTGACGGGCCGCGGCTTCGACGTCACGTGGACCTGCCCTTTTCGACCATCGTCGTTGCCGCGCCGCGCACTGTGCGCGCGCGGCGCGCATTCGCGTGGTTCGAGGACGCGATGCGGCTGTTCAAGCTCGCGCCCATAACCTGGTGCGCCCTCGGATTCATCACGCTCGCCGCGGATTTCGGCCTGCAGCTTGTGCCCGGCATCGGCATCGCCGCATCCAAAGTCATCGTGCCGCTGGTGGAATGCGGGATGTTGATCGGTGCGGCCGCGCTCGATCGGGGGCAGCCGCTGTCGCTTCGATACTGCCTCACCGCGTTCGGCGCGCGTCCCGGTGCGGTGGCGGCGATCGTCATCGGTGCGCTGGCGGTCTTTGCCGCCGAAGCGCTCGCTGCCTATTTTCTCGCCGGCGCCAATCTACTGGCTCCGGACTCCGAAAGTGGTGACCTGTCCTCGCTCGCGGTGATCGGCACCATCATTACCGGTGCGCTGGCTTCGCTGCCCGTCGCGTTCGTACCCTTCGCGGTGCTTTTCTCGGGCGCCTCGTTCGTCGACGCATTCGGAATCAGCGTGCGTGCGTTCGCGCTCAACCTCGCACCGCTGCTCCTTTTCGCCGCGCTCGCCGTGGTGCTGGTCGCGCTGGGTCTGTTGCTGTTGGGTGTCGGGCTGATCGCGGTGTTTCCGCTGCTGTCCGCGGCAAGCTACGCCGCGTGGAAGGACATTTTCGCCGTCAACGCGGGACGCGCCTAAATGGTGGGCGCAACCTCGAAGCTCGAAAAGTCGCCTTCCGCGATGGCCGTTTCAACCGCGGTGACTTGCGCCGCCGCAGGGCCGCGACGCGACCAGGCGACGATGGCATCGACGTCGGCGGCGGGACCGGCGACAATCGCCTCGACGCAACCGTCGCGCCGGTTTCGCACCCAGCCGCGAAGCTTGCGCGAGCGCGCCTCGTCGGCAAAGGCGTAGCGAAAGCCGACGCCCTGCACGCGGCCACTGATGAGCAGGCGCAGCGTTATCGCAACCGATGCGGCAACCGATGCGGCAACCGATGCGGCACCCGCCATGCTCAGCGCTCAAGCGGCCGCTGCGCGGCGCGCGAGCAGCAGCAAGCCGAGCATCGTCTTGACGTCGGTGACCTCGCCGCGATCGATCCACGCCAGCGCTTCCTCGAGCGTCGCGCTAAAGGTTTCGACAAACTCGCCTGCATCCAGTCTCGCCCCGACAAACGTCAGCGCATCGGCCGTATAGATTTCGATGCGCTCGGTCGAATAGGTGATCAATGGGTGCAAAGTGCCGATGTGCGACCAGCGCTCGGCGGTGTAGCCTGTTTCCTCGAGCAATTCACGCGCCGCGGTGGTGGCAGAGTCCTCGCCCGGATCGATCTTTCCGGCAGGAAACTCGATGAAAATGCGCGCCAGCGGATACCGGAACTGCCGTTCCAAAAGCAGCTTTCCATCCGGCAGCCGCGGAATGATCATCACCGCGCCGGGATGAGCGATGTACTCGCGCGTTGCCGTTGCTCCATCGGGCAGGCGGACGGTGTCGCGCTTGACATGCAGCAACTTGCCCTCGAACACGTCTTCCGAGGCAATACGCGTCTCGACCAGATGCGCGTCACCGCTTCGCTTTGCCTCATCGCCCGGCGGTATGGCGTTCATGCCAGCCAGTCCCGCGCGCTAAGAAACTCGGCGTAGAGCCTTGCCTCGGGACTGCCGGGATCAGGGCGCCAATCATAGCGCCAGCGCACGATGGGCGGCAGCGACATGAGGATCGCTTCGGTGCGGCCGTTGGATTGAAGCCCGAACAGCGTGCCGCGATCGTAGACCAGGTTGAACTCGACATAGCGCCCGCGGCGGTACGCCTGGAAGTCGCGTTCGCGTTCGCCGTAGGGCAGGTCCTTGCGCCGGTGCAGGATCGGTTCGTATGCGGCGAGGAAATGGTCACCGACGCTTCGCGTCAGCGCGAAGCAATGTTCGAATTCGCGCTCGTTCAAATCGTCGAAAAAAATGCCGCCGATGCCGCGCGGCTCGTCGCGGTGCTTGAGGAAAAAATAATCGTCGCACCAGGCCTTGAACCGGGGATGGTAGCCGTCGCCGAACGGCGCCAGCGCCGTGCGACAGGTTCGGTGAAAATGGATCGCGTCTTCCGCGAAGCCGTAATAGGGCGTGAGATCCATGCCGCCGCCGAACCACCAGACAGGCTTCGATTCGGGCTCGCGAGGAAGCGCGGCGAACAGTCGCAGGTTCATGTGGACGGTGGGCACATACGGATTTCGCGGGTGCAGCACCAGCGACACTCCCATGACCTCGAACGAGCGCCCGGCAAGCTGCGGGCGCGCCGCGCTCGCCGACGGGGGCAGCCGTTCTCCCTTGACGTGGGAGAAGTTGACGCCGGCGCGCTCGAACACGTTGCCCCCTTCGAGGATGCAGCTCGTGCCACTGCCACCCTCCGCTCGTTGCCAGTCGTCGCGACGAAAAGCCGCTCCGTCCGTGGCCTCGAGCCGGCCGACGATGCTCGATTGCAGGTCGGTGAAGTAACGCTGCGCGCGTGGCAGGTCTTGAACAAGGTTCATGATGTTCCGCGACGTCGCTTGAGCGCGGTGCCGCGAGTCAGGTCTTGCGCGCGCCGAGCGCGCGGTGGCCGATGTCGCTGCGATACTGCATGCCGTCGAAGTGTATGCCCCCCACGGCCGCGTACGCGGTGCGCTGCGCCTGTCGCACCGTTTCGCCCAGCGCAGTCACGCACAGAACGCGTCCCCCCGCAGTCACGATACGCTCACCGTCCTGCGCGGTCGCAGCGTGGAAAACGTTGCAGTCGTCGCGAGCGATATCAAGGCCCGAAATCGCGTCGCCCTTGCGCGGCACGTCGGGATACCCCGCCGCCGCCAGCACCACGCCCAACGCGGCGCGGCGATCCCAGTCGGCGTCGATACGATCGAGCGTGCCGTCGACCGCATGTTCCAGCAGATCGACCAGATCGGTCTTGAGCCGCATCATGATCGGCTGCGTCTCCGGGTCTCCCAGCCGGCAGTTGAACTCGAGCGTGCGCGGATTGCCTTCGCCGTCGATCATTACTCCGGCGTACAGAAATCCACTGTACGGAATGCCGTCGGCGGCCATGCCGTCGACGGCGGGGACGATAATCTCGCGCATGATGCGCGCGTGAACCGCGGGCGTCACCACCGGCGCGGGCGAGTAGGCTCCCATGCCGCCGGTGTTGGGTCCGGTATCGCCGTCCAGGAGCCGCTTGTGATCCTGCGACGACGCGAGCGGCAAAACGTGGGAGCCGTCGGCCATGACGATGAAGCTCGCTTCTTCGCCGGTCAGGAACGCTTCGATGACTACCCGCGCAGGCGCTCTATCCCGTAACGCCGCAGGCGCTCTATCCCGTAACGCCGCAGGCGCTCCATCCTGTGGCGACGCCAGCTTCATGTCCACAAGCATGGCGTCGATCGCCGCGTGCGCTTCGCCTGCGTTCATGGCCACGACCACGCCTTTGCCTGCGGCCAAGCCGTCGGCTTTGACGACGATCGGCGCACCTCGATCGTCGACGTAGGCATGTGCTTCGGCGGCGTCGGTGAAGGTGCGATACTCGGCGGTCGGAATGCCATGGCGGGCCATGAAGGCCTTGGCGAAATCCTTGGAGCTCTCGAGTCGCGCCGCGGCTCGGGTCGGGCCGAAGATCTTCAGTCCCGCGCGCCGGAATGCGTCCACAACGCCCTCGGCAAGCGGCGCTTCCGGACCCACGACCGTCAGGCCGATGCGCTCGCGCTGCGCGAATGCGACCAGCACCGCGATCGAGGTCGACGCGACGTTGCTGAACTCGGGCTCTCGCGCCGTGCCGGCGTTGCCGGGAGCGACAAAGACTCTCGCGACCCGGCTCGATTGCGCGATTTTCCACGCCAATGCATGTTCGCGCCCGCCGCCGCCAATGACCAAGACATTCATCGCATCAGCTCAGGCAATGGCACGACGAAGGCAAGGACCCGGAGAGCACACTCGGTGACGACTCGTGCCGATTAGTGGACCGTAACAGCCGAAGCGGTAGTGAGCGTAGCGTTCTGGCGCCGCGATCCGCGTCGAGCGCAAGGCGCCGAAGCGAAGCAAGGG
>DAIQRF010000129.1:0-1212 GCA_036786505.1 Casimicrobiaceae bacterium
CTCTTATACCATCGGCAGTGCCTGGTGGCAGTGACTGCGGGCCCTATTGGGGCCACAACGCTGCGCTGCGACTTGAGCCGTTCATCGCGCATTGCGCCTTGCCGGTTCTGTCTCAAGGCGGATCGGAAGATCGCCATATTCTTAGCCACGACCAGATCGAAGCCGTGCTGATGCGCGCGGCTGGCTATGCTGTCCGCGTGCTGCCGCGAGAAGATTTGGGCTGGGAGGAAAATCCTCCGACCTTGCTCGAATTCATCCGTCGGGATCTGCGCTGGTGCCAGGGCAACATGCAGTATTGGCGCTTTCTCTCGCTTCCCGGCCTCAAGCCGGTCAGCCGCTATCAGCTGGCATTGGCGATCCTGATGTTCATCGCCAGCCTGGATCGGGCTGCTGGTGCTCGGCACGCTGGCCGTCGCATTCACCGATACGCCGGCGAACTTCATTCGTCCCGACGCCGGCATGGCGCTGTTCGTCTGCGTGCTGGTAATGTGGTTCTCGCCGAAGATCACCAGCGCCGTCGAGATCCTGTTGCGCCCGGAACTTCGCCGCGGGTTCGGCGGGGCCGGACTGTTCATCCTCAATTACCTCATCGAAACCGTGTACTCGATCCTGCTTTGTCCGATTCTGTGGTTCGGCCATACCATCTTCCTCGCCGGTCTGCTGTTCGGCCGTGAAATTGGTTGGATCGGACAGACACGTGACGATCATGCAGTGCCGTTCACACTGGCATTGCACAATTTGTGGCCGCACACGATGCTCGGATGGGCCATGCTCGGCCTCCTGGCGATGACGCAGCCGGCCGCGATCCCATATGCGCTGTTTCTCGCCGGCGGCCCGGCCTTGGCGGTCCCGTTTGCCATGGTGACCGCATGGCCTCGGTTCGGAAGTTTTACCTCCCGGATTGGCATTGGCCGGTTGCCCGAGGAGACGATGAGGCCGGCCGTGCTGTTGCCCCTCGCATTACCCGCGATCGAGTCGGCGATGCCGTTGCAACAGCCAAGTTCGGTCTGAAGGCGGTGTTCGAAGGCTTTCGCACCGCGCGCGGCATTATCCGGTCACTTCGCATTTACTACGGTGACGGGTCGCGCGCGGCGGCGATGGACCGGCTCTATCGCGGCTTTGTCAAGCGTGATGAGCTTGTGTTCGATATCGGCGCCCATGTCGGTGACCGAGTGGCTTCGTTCCGCCGGCTCGGCGCGCGTATTGTCGCGG
>DAIQRF010000129.1:1222-2687 GCA_036786505.1 Casimicrobiaceae bacterium
AGCCGCAGCCGGCCATGGTCAAGCTGCTGAAACTGTTTTACGGGCGCTGTGCCGATGTTGCGATCGAGGCGGTAGCGATCGGCCGCGGCGCCGGCGCGACCCGCCTGATGATCAACGCTGATAATCCCACGGTTTCGACGGCGTCGGATGCGTTCGTGAGCGCGGCACGCGGCGCGCCTGGCTGGCAAACACAGCGCTGGACCAGATCGATGCAGGTGCCGGTGACGACGCTGGATGCGCTGATCGACAAGTACGGCGCACCGGCCTTAATCAAGATCGACGTTGAGGGTTTCGAGGCAGAGGCGCTGCAGGGGCTTACCCATGCAGTCAAGGCGCTGTCATTCGAGTTCACGATCATCCAGCGCGACGTCGCGCTCGCTTGCATCGAGCGCTGCATCGCGCTCGGTTACGTCAGGTTCAACGCCGCCTTGGGCGAGAGCCAGACTTTTGTGAACGCCGATTGGGTTGGCGGCGAAGCGATCGCACGCTGGCTGGCCGGGCTGCCGCACGCGGCCAATTCCGGGGACATCTATGCCGCTCTCGCCTGATCGCGGGCAGTCGGAGCTGCGACGCTTGCGTCTGGCCGTCGCCGCCCTGATCGCCGCAGGCTACGGCCTGACGCTGGCGATTTTTTATCCGGGCATCATGACCTACGACGCGAAATTCGTCCACGAGGACATCGCCAAGGGTGTTTTGGGCGACTGGCAATCCCCTGTCATGACCGTGCTGTGGGGTGTCATCGATCCAATTGCGCCCGGCCCGGGCAGCATGTTCCTGCTGATCGCGACCTGTTACTGGCTGGGCTTTGCCCTCTTGGCATTCGCGCTGGCAGGCCGCTCAAGCCGGCTGGCGCTATTGCTGCCGCTGTTGGCGCTGACGCCGCCGGCCTTCGTCTTTGTCGGAATCATCTGGCGCGATGTGCTGTTTGCGACCAGCTGGCTGCTGGCCGCCGCGATCGTCTTCGCCGCCGCCGAACGCGGCGCGCGGTTGCGCATGCTGGTGCAGATGCTGGCGCTTGCGTTGTGTGCCGTTGGAGTTTTGTTGCGCCCGAATGCGCTGATCGCAGCACCCATCCTTGGCGCTTACATCGCCTGGCCGACGCAGGTGTCCTGGAAGCGCATGGCGATCCTGTTCGTCCCGGCGGTGGCGGGATTTTTCGCGCTGGTGCAAGTGGTGTATTACGGCGCGCTCGGCGCGACGCGGCAGCATCCGTTGCAGTCGATCATGATATTCGACCTCGGCGGCATCAGCCACTTCACCGGGCAGAACCAGTTTCCGGTCACCTGGAGCGAGCCTGAGAGCGCGCTGCTCCTGAACTCCTGCTATCAACCGATCCAGTGGGACATCTATTGGCGGCTGGAGCCCTGCGATTTCGTGATGCGCAAGGTCGAGCGCGAGGAGAAACTGTTCGGCACGCCCGCGATTACCGAGGCCTGGGGGTACGCGGTCATGCGCCATCCGTTCG
>DAIQRF010000129.1:2697-6447 GCA_036786505.1 Casimicrobiaceae bacterium
GAACCAGTTTCCGGTCACCCGTTCGCCTATCTCCGGCATCGTGCGGCGTTCATGTGGAATTTCCTCGCCGGCAACAACATCACGATGTGGTTGGCCGACGTCGAGCGCCCGGCGGAGACCGTATTTTCCGACAGTCCGGTCTTCGCCGCATTGGTCTGGCTGCACGATAGGCTCAAGCCGACGCCGCTGTTCCGGGCGGGTTCGTGGCTGCTGGTTTGCATCGTCGTGTGCGGTTTCGCCTGGCGGCGGCGCCAGACGCCCGAGGGCGCGTTCGCATTCGGCGTTTGCGGATCGGCTGCCGTCTATGTGCTCAGCTTCTTTGCCTTCGGCGTCGCGTCGGATTTCCGCTACGGCTATTGGGCGGTCATTGCTGGCATATCAGGCGGGGCCGTCGCCGCGTTGGGCCGGCCGAAGGTTCGCGTGCCATGAATTGCGCCTCAGCGTGCCGCGGTCCAGCTCTTGTAATCGGCTTCCGAGACATCAGGCAATTTTTTCAGGAACGCGACGATTTGCCAGATCTCCTCGTCCTTGGCGCCGGCCAGAGCGAAGCTCGGCATGCCGGTCATGTTGATGCCGTTCTTGACCACCCAGAACAACTGCGCCGGGGAACGATCATCGACGACTTTCTTCAAGTCGGGCGGATCGGGATGCAGTCCTTCCGAGAGTTTGGCCCAGGCGACGCCCGGCCCGCCATGACACGTGGTGCAGCCATGAGCGGCGAACGCCTTGGCGCCGGCCTGCACGCTGGCGGGGTCGTTGATGGAGGCGGGAGGCTGGTCGAGCGCGTAGCGATTGATCGACGCATTGCGCACCTCGGTCAGCGCCCAGGTGACAACAGTTGGGTCTTCGGCGGTCGCCGCGACACTATAGAAGCCGCCGAAAAAGAATACCGCCGCGCCGATGCCGACAATGATCGCCAGCGCGCCAATCGCCGCAAGAATACGCATGGCAATCTCCGATGCTTTCGCGCGTCCAGCCAATATAGGGGAGAAGCGATACTTTGGCCAACGGCTCGGGTTCCCGGTTCCGGTGGTATATCTCGCAACAGCGGTTCGATCAGCCACCTGTCAGCAGGCCGCGCACCGGGGCGAACCACGGGGGCCGCCTGATGCCGGCGCGCGCCATGTCCTACCGCGACAGGGTGGCGCTTTGTCTCGTCGCTGTTCTTCACATGGCGGCGTTGATCGTCATGGCCGCGACCGAAGTCGACCTGGTCGCCAAGGCCGCCTTCCTGCTCAGCTGGGCGCTCCTGAATTGCTTCTGGCTGGCGCTGGTTCGTCGGCCGGTCGTCGCGGCGCTGCTGGCGCTCGAACTCGTCGTCGCTCTCACGCTTCTGTCGCGATTCAAGTTCGACAAACTTTGGATGACCGTCGACTTCGTCGACCTGATGATCATCGACCGGGATACATCGGCCTTCCTGCTTACGGTCTTTCCCTCGCTGGGTGGATGGGTCGCACTCGCCGCGGCGGCAACGGCCGCGCTCTTGATCGCGGCCTGGCGGCTCGATCCGCACCGCGTGCGTGTGCGCAGCAGCCTTGTCGGCGGTGCCTTGTGTATGGTCACCCTCATTGCGCTGTCACTGTCGTTCCCGACCGATCTGCAAGAGGATTTCATCAGCCAAAATTATGTTTCGAAATTCGCGCGCACCGGCGTTGAGGCAATCCATGAATTCGCCACCCACGGATACCTGGAATCAGATGCAGGTGTGACCGGAGGCCTGAGAGTGGCGGCGGCCGCGCCTTGTCAGGCGGCGCGCAAACTCCCGCACATTATCCTGCTCCATGATGAATCCAGCTTCGACATTACCGCCGCGCCCGGCATAAAAGTGCCGCCCGGCTACCGGCATCATTTTGAGTCGCTGGACGGCAAAGCGCGCAAGCTCATCGTGGAGGGCGTGGGCGGGCCCAGCTGGTTCACCGAGTATAATGTGCTCACCGGCCTTTCGGCCCGCTCCTACGGACGTTTTGCGACGTCCGTGACCCGGATCGCCGCGGGACACCTAGGTCGAGGTCTGCCGCTTTCATTGAGCCGCTGTGGTTACAACACCTTCAGTCTCTATCCGTTTTATGGTGCTTTTCTTGGTTCGCGCGCCTTCCAGACAACAGTCGGCATCGCGCATTATCTGGACATGCTCGACCTCGGCACCCGCGACTTCGAGGCTGACAGCTTCTATTTCAACCAGGCCATCAAGATTCTCGAGCGCGAACGCGGCAACGGGCCGCTCTTCCTCTACGTCTACAATGTCGCCAATCATTTCCCCTGGGACACCCGCCTGCGTCCCGAACTAACGCCCGACTGGCATGATCTAGGTAATGCGCCGGACGTCGAGGAATATATCCGCCGCCAGGGTATGACGGCGCATGACTACAGCGCGCTGCTGGGGCGGCTGACGCGGGAATTCCCGGCTGAATCTTTCCTGATCGTGCGCTATGGCGATCATCAGCCCCAGTTCGGCCCTCGAATCATCGATCCCTTGCTCAGCAAGGCCGCACTTGCGCGCCGCCTGACGGCATTGGATCCGAGCTATCTGACCACTTATTATGCGATCGATGCGGTGAACTTCACGCCGGCCGACCTGTCCTCCGCGCTCGACACGCTCGACGCGGCATACCTGCCGCTGGTGATACAGGAAGCAGCCGGAGTGCCGCTTGATCCGAGCTTTTCCGAACAGAAGGAGATCCTGCAACGCTGCCATGGTCAGTTCTACCGCTGCGCGGATGGCACGGAGGCGCGGCGTTTCAACCGGTTGCTGATCGAGGCTGGCTCGTTGAAGGGGTTATAGATCGTACCGCGTTAGCAGTATTGGCAGCCGCCACGGTTCGCTCTCTTGCGACGGTGGGAAACGAAAGATACTTTGTCCAACACATCAGCGCATCGGAAGTATCGCAGTGAAGCTCGTAATCTTCGATTTCGATGGCACCCTCGTCGACAGCCGCAAACTGATTGTCGAATCAAATCGCGTCGTTTTCGGTGAATTCGGACTTTCTCTGCCGTCCGAGGACGAAAGCTTCTCGCTGGTTGGAATGTCCCTGGAACTTGTTCTCTTGCAATTGGCTGGACCGGACGCGCCGGTCGAGAAGATGCTTGCGGCTTACCGACGTGTACTGCCGCTGCTTCGTGCCGACGCGGCCTACGCGGAAGTGCCGTTCAGCGGTGCCGCCGACTTGCTGGCTGCGCTGGCGGAACACAAGGACGTGCGTCTTGGGATCGCCACCGGGCACCTTTCTCATGCAATTGCGCCAGCGCTGGAGCGGTTCGGATGGCAGGGGCATTTCTGCACGGTCCAGACCGCCGACAAGGCGCCGTCCAAACCACATCCGGGAATGATACTTCAGGCGCTGAGCGAGGCGGCTGTAAAAGCCGAGGATGCAATCATGATTGGCGACACGGCATTCGACATTGAAATGGCGCGCGCCGCCGATGTTCGCGGAGTGGCTGTATCGTGGGGCTACCATCGCCCCGATCGTCTTCGCGACGCTGGGGCGTGGCGTGTCGTAAATGGTATGAGCGAATTGCGCGACTGCCTGTTTGAGTCAATTTCTTCGGCGTCGCGAGAACCGTGACTCCCGTAAGCATGAGTTGGCGGATTGGGTGTTCCAAGAGCGATTTAAGCGCCGCTATAAACAGTTTTTCAGCTACCGGCACGGAAATTTTAGAGCGTGGGCCGCCGTTTCTCTATTTCGAGTGCGACCGGCCGCTTCTGGCGCAAAGCTGCCGTTCACGGGCATGTCTGCTCCTGGGGGCGGAACG
>DAIQRF010000130.1:0-6442 GCA_036786505.1 Casimicrobiaceae bacterium
GGCTAGGAGCGCCAGAAGCGCGACGAGGAAATAGGCACCGGCGTCGCTCTGCCCCTGTGGCTCATCGACAGGCTCGCGCGCGCGCAGGGCGTGGCGCATGAAATCCACAGGCCTCATCCGGTTGCGGACGAACCTGCCGCGGGAGTCGCGATCAGCCTCGGGCCGCCGCCCGTCGCGGGGCTGGGCCGGCGGTGTCTTTGGCGACGGCGGTCGAGATTTGGCCATCAGCCGACCTGCGCGAGGAGGGCCGTGAATGCGCGTTCAGGACTGATGCAGGTATCAGCGAGACCGGCCGCAACCCCGGCGGCACCGAGAAAGGTATCGGCCTGGGTATCCTTGACGGCGCTCGCCGCAATGCCGCGGAAGCGGGCGACCGAGTCGACGAACATCTCGCCGATCGCGTCGACGTCGGCCTGGAACTTTGCCAGCGCCGTTTCACTCAAGGGCGTCGTCGGATAGGTGTCGGTCTTGCGCTCCCCGAACTGGATCGTCGTCACCTTGAAGCCGATCTGGTCGAGTGCCTTGGTGATGTCGAGGTGCATACCAACGACGCCGATGGATCCAGTCCCACCGGTGCGCGGCACGGTTATATGATCGGCGGCTGCGGCGAGCCAGAAGGCGGCCGAATAGGCAGCTTCATCCAGGATGGCCCAGATTGGCTTCGAGCCGCGCGCCGCGAAGATTTCCTCGGCCAGCCGGTCACACCCGGAGACTTCACCCCCCGGCGAATCGACGTGCAACGCGATGGCGCGAACCTCATCGTCCCCCATTGCCCCCCGGAATGATGCCGCGATGCTGTCATACCCGGATTCGCCCCACCAAACGCAGGCGTCATCCTGTACCAGCACCCCGCGAACCGGGATAATTGCAACGCCGCCGACCAACTCATAGGGGCGCCGTTCGATCCCGGCCAACTCGCCGGGCGCGGTCAAGAGGGCCGCCGGCGACGGCATGTCACCGCGCAGCATTTCCAGGACCAGCGCCGCGTGAACCGGCAGCAGCGCGAGCGGGCGGTTGAAGTATCGTCGCGCGATCATCGGGTGGCGGATCATCAGTTCGCCCTTCCCACAAGACTCGCGCGAACACACGCCACCTCTTCTGGCGAAACGATGAAGGTCCCGAGCTGGATCATTTCCTGATGCGCCGCGCAACATGGACAGGTTAAGGCACCACAAGAACCGCAAACGATTATATTGCTCGCGAAGAACCGATTCCGGCAGGCGAAGCAGAGGATGTCAGGCTTTCTGACGACAACCGGCGTAGTGTAGGAGCACATCACTGCGCCTCCGGCTTTTGGGGATCGGGCGCGGGCGCGGGCTTTTGCGCCAGGCGTGACGCCATGGCCTGCCCTGCCCATTCCGGCCGCGGGATGCCCATGTCGTCGAACATCGCGATCTCGTATTTGCGCTGTTCCAGCACCTCTTCGTAGTCGAGGCCCTGGTCGGCGCAGATGTCCTGGAGGGTCTGAAACCCGCCATCCATGGCGATAATGGCGCCCATCGGCTCGTCGACCGGGTTCATCCACCCCATGCCCGGCCCGAGCCAGCGGCAACGCGAGTACGCGCCGCGACACTCGATGTAGGCGGGCGCACCGGCCGGCAGCGGGAGGTCGTCAATCTCCATCGACTCCTCCAGCCACGCGCTGCGGAGCGGCGAGGCGAAGCAGACGGCGAAGTCGTGCCGGCGACGGCGAAGCGTTTTCCACGCCTCCTGCAAGGCTCCCTTGGCCGAGGAGAAGTTGACATCGGACCAGTCGTTGCTGACCTGCTGGGCCGAGAGCCCGAGGCCCGCCGCGCAGTTGCGCAGGACCGCGCTCTCGAAGGCAGCGAAGTTGCTATTCGGCCGCTTCGCGTCGACGGCGTTAATTTCCTCGCCCGGATACATGATCGGCAGACGGGCCTCTCCGAGCAGGAGCGAATTATCTCTGTGAAACTCAGCGCGGCTCTGCTGATAGACGTTCAGCTTTTCGCCGTCATCCAGGGATTCGGTGACCAGCTCGCGGTCAAACGGGCTCGTGATATAGGCGCCGAAGATCGCGTTGACGATCGCCGCGTCGAGCTCGGTCCCGTCGTATTTGACCAGCATCTTCATGCGCTGGATGATGGGGGCGAAGACGCCAGCGCCGCCCCGGTGCTGCCCGGCGCGGTCGTGATCATAATCGTGCACAACGATTGGGCGGCCCCATCGCGTTTCGCGGGGGATTCTCTCCCAGGTCAGGCTTTGCGCGGCGCTGAACCAATCTCCGGCATGAGCCTTCCTGATATGATAGGCGATCGCGGCACCATAGCTGTCGATCTCGACGCCACCGCGCATCGTCTGCTTGTCGAACTGGAGTTGCGGGTTTGACAGCCGGTCGGGGTCGATCAGCTGGATTGCTGTGCAATACCGCGCGCGGCCAAGCCCCACACGCTCGGGCAGCCAGGGGATGATCGCCAGAACATCGCCGTCGATCAGCTTGTGGCGAAGCGCCACCCGCATCATCTGCGCGAACGTCGACCCGCGCGTCGCATCGCAAAACCGTCCCGGGTCTTCCGCCCACGAGCGCCAATGCGCCTCGATCGCCCGCGCATATTCTTTCGACCACTCGTGATCGAAGGTCTTTAGTCCCGTGTAGGTCGCAAGAAATCGGTAATCGGGCTTGGCGACCGGACGGAAATTCTCCCCGACGATATTATCGAGAAGGCGTGTGGTGGCGCCGGAGGCCCAGCCATCATTTCGGACAAGATCACGACTTCGGGAGACGATCCGGTCGCGGTGCGGATTGAGTTCGGCGTCGGGGCTCCACAGCATGGGGCTCCACGCCGCCATGTGTTGCCCTTCGAGGTCAGCGGCATCGTAGGCCGGGCCGCCATAACCACCACGGCCGCCGGCGAGCGCCTTCGCCTTGCTCGGAGTCCGCTTCATCGGCTGACCGGCCCCGTCGTAGAGCACAACGCCCGCTGGATCGGTCATCGGAATACAGGTCGCAGCGCATGGCGCGCCGGGACGATACCGAGCTGACGCTGTAGGAGGCTGATGAGGGCGACGAGTTCACCCATATTCGCTCGCGTATAGGTCACCGACTTACTGCCATCGCCCTGGGCATAGGAGACCGACTCGACCCTGCCTCCGGCGGCCAGGCTGGCATAAGCCGTCTGTGCCGACAGGAGCCACGCCTGTAGCGTTGGAGCCGGGAGCCCGGCGAAGATCGTGCGATTCGGATCGAAGTTGCGCATCGCCGTCAATGAATGCGATACGCGACGAATGTGTTGGCCGCGGTCTTGCGGAACCGGAAGACGCCCTGCGACGCGGCGCCCGCGGCGATGGGGGCGACTGCTGCGGTGCCGACGATCGTGACGCCGGTGTTGACGGTGAGGTTGGCGATCTCGGTGGCGGTCGAGGAGGTATTGATGATCACCACATCGAACGAATCCCCGGTCGCGAAATCTGCCGGCAGTGCGGTTTGCAGAGCGGTGCCGGTAGGCGATTGCAGGTTCGAGACGCCAGCCGCGCCTTGCGCCACCGTGATGATGCCGCCGAGAAGCTCCGCTGCGGTCAGCGTCGCCGATACCGTCTTCGCGGCCGGCGCGCCCTGCGCTCGAATGAGGGTGCCCTCGACGCGCAACTCGGTGACGGCGGCGGCGGCCTGCGTCGTCGCGCCGATCACCGTGCCGTCGATCGTGCCGCCGGTGATCGCTACCGTGCCCGTCTCGGCCGCCCATGTCGGCGAGGCCAGCGTGCCGCTGTTCATATAGAGGACCGCGTTGGTCGTATCGACCAACAGCGCGCCCTTCGCGGCGACGCCCGCCAGCGTCCCGGAGGTGCCGTTGCTCGGCGCACCGGCGTTGGTGTAGACGATCGTCGCTCCAGCGCCGGCGAGGATCGCGCCCAGCGTCGTCGCGTAGCCGAGGCCGTCCGCCATCGGGATGCGGGTTGAAAGGTCCATTCAAATCTCCCGTTTTATCGCGCGAGCTGGCTGGCGATCGACCGCCTTGTTGGGATCGCCCCTATTGGTGTGGTGATCGAAGGCTCGCGGTGCCCCGGACCATGCGTCATCACCGCATCGACGACGGCGGCATGTTCCTCGGCGGCGATCTCCTCGACCCGGCGATTGAGGCGCAAGCCGAAGTGCACAAGGCTACAAAGCGCGGCGTAGGCGTAAACCGTCAGGTCAACCGCTTCATTCGCTCGGCCCGGCGGCAACTCCCAAACCCGGAAGCGCTGGCCGTTTGCCGTCTTCACGGCCGACCGCTCGGAGACAAGCTGCGCAAAGAAATTCACGTCGCGGTCGACGGGGTAGTGCATGTACCCGGGCCCCGGCTCATCGATATGCAGCCGGGCGCGGATCACGTCCTTAGCGGCATTGACACCGACAATAACCGGTCGAAACCCAGTCTTCGTGCGCGCGGTCGGGCGCTTGGTCGGCCACACCGGAGACCGCGCTCCACCCCTCGCTGACTCGCCCTTGATCGCCCATACCCGGCGCCCGAGCCGCGCCTTCGAGAAATCGTAAACCCGCTGCGTGGCAAATCCGGAATCGATGCAGGCCGCCATGATCTCAAAGCCTCGGCCATCGGCTCGACGCCAGATCCGTTTCAGATAGGCGTCAACCTCCGCCCAGGTCGCAGGCTGTTCGGGATCGCCCTCGACCACATGATGATCGATCGACCAACTCTCCTCGTTTCGCCCCCATCCGGTGATCAGAAGCTCGATCCGGTCGTGCTGCACGTCGCCGCCCGCGGTCAGGACCGCGACGCCATCAGGCACGTCGGCAGGCCAGACCTCGCATCGCGCCGCAAGCCTCGCCTCACCGAGCGCGCGCTCGCCGCGGTCCTCATAGGGTTCGCCAAGCACCAGATTGACGAAGGTCTGCCTCGCCAACGGATCGCCGCTCACCCGCAACCACTCCGCGGCGAGGGCACCCCACGTCGCGTTGACATGCGCGCTGTACCCGGCCCAGATGTGAAATCCCGCATGCCCGGTGAAAGGCTTTGTCGCCCGCCACTCGCCAGCCTCGATCATCGCCGGCTTGTCGATTTCCTCAATCACGCAACCGCTTACCCGGCAAACATAATGGGCAGTCTCGGGAAGGTGCGCCCCGTTTTCGTCCTTGCTCCACTTGATGCCGTGAGGCGTGTCTCTCCCGCCCCACTCCAGAAACTGGAATTCTCCGCAATGCGGGCACGGCACGAAGAACCGCCGCTGATCGCTCTCGTTCCAGCTCCGCTCAATTCGGCTCAGCCCCCGAATCGTCGGAGTCGAGCCAATGACCACCTTCCGGTTCCAGAAGGTCTCGGAGCGCTTGATGCCGAGCGCGATCTGGTCGCCCTCGACGCCAGCGCCGCTTGGGTACCCGTCAACCTCGTCGAACAGGACGACCCGAACCGTGATGCGCCGGAACCCACCGGGCGAATTTGCGCCGACTAGCGTTAA
Organism: Casimicrobiaceae bacterium; assembly: GCA_036786505.1. Lineage (GTDB taxonomy): Bacteria > Pseudomonadota > Gammaproteobacteria > Burkholderiales > Casimicrobiaceae > PALSA-1003. The sequence goes on from DAIQRF010000130.1 coordinate 5,413, forward strand.
GCTCGATCCGTTCAGAAATATCTTCTTGAGGATCGTCTGCCGGCTGTCCTTGGCCTTTACGTCGCCGGTGATCTCGGAAAGCACATCGATGTCGCGCAGCATCGGCGCGATCTCGGTCTTGGAATAATCCTCCGCATCCTCTACCCGAGGCTGAACCAGTAGGATCGGCGAGGGGTCCTGGTGCAGGTAGTACCCGATCGCGTGGTCAAGACATTTCGTGAATCCAACCCGCGCGCTCTTCATCATCGTGATCGTGGTCACGGCGGGATCGGTGATCGCGTCCATGACGCCGACCTGATACCGCCAGGGGCGAAACCGCCCGGTCTGCGCGCTGGTCTCCGAGGACAGGACAGCGTAGCGCGATGCCCACTCGCTCAGCGACAGCTTGGGCGGCGGGCGAAGGTTGTCTCGCGCCGCCCTGGCCAGCGTTTCGCCAAAGGCCGCCCGTCCTCGATCATAGAGATCAGCTAGCGGCAACCCGTCGGTCAAACGACAATTCCTCCAGCGCCTCAACGACGCACGCCATCAGGGCGTCCTGCACTTCGGCCGCCGACTTCAGTGCAAAGATCCGCGGCGCCTGTTCCGCGGCTATCGCCAGCAGGCGAGTGCGCACCCGCGCATATTCTTCGCCGACCATCCGGCCGGCATCGGCCGTTGGAATTACGGCGCCGGACTTGATGTCGAATTCAAGCTGCCGATGCCGGGCCAGATAGTTCGCCGCGATCCGCTCGGCCTCGGTCCGCGAATACGGAGCGCCACCCGGTGAGCTCACCATCGCCAGCGCGCGTGCGGCATTCGCTGCGGCAGAGCTGTCCGCATTGTTTCCGATTACAACATCGAGCGCGCGGCGATTGTTCAGCCGCCAGCCCGTCGCGACTAAGGCTGGATCAAGCGTTCCGTCAGCGAGAGCGCCAAGACGGCCGTCTTTTATGAAACGACGCACCAGCTTTTCATTGCAGCCGTCGCGCCGCGCAAATTCCCGAATCGAAATGCCGAGTGCGGACACTTTAAAAACCCCACAACCTAGGGA
>DAIQRF010000131.1:0-6429 GCA_036786505.1 Casimicrobiaceae bacterium
GCTCGGTTCCATCGACCGGTTCGACCGGTTCCGTCGTAACCCGGAACACGGCGCCCGTCGGCTTGTGTTTGCCGCGCGCTTCCTTGCGGAATTGCTCGATGCTGATCAGAGATGTCATTTCGGGGAGTGTCTCGCAATCATCTCGCGCAGCAGGCGGCGCTGCTTTTTCGGGAGGTTCAGATGCGGCATGTATTTCGAGCGAGATCGAGGCGTGGGCTGCCGCAGAAATGGCCCCGCGAGTTTGCGCGCACGCTCCGCTTCAAATGCCGCGCGCGTCTCCCTCATAGCGGCGGCAGGGGCGCTTTCGGGTCCTCGATCACAACCCGATGCTTCGTCGGTTCCAGCTTCGGGACAATCGCGTGCAGCATCTTCATGCAGGCAGCCCGATCACCAGCGGCCAGGGCTTCTTCGGCGGCAGTGATTTCATCCAGCACGGGATTGCGCGGGGGCGGCGGGGCATCGAGAGTATCCGACAGTGGAACGTCGCGGACCAAAAGCCCCTCGGCCTTTTCCATCTCTGTCATGGCATCGACGGTGCGACCGCCGGCGAGCGCCCGAAGGGCGGCACGCAGGCAATCCTCTGGCTCATCGTCCGGCATCTGGTCGTGCACGAGGCCGGCCAAGGCCGCGACCGCATCGGAGGCCATTTGCACAACGTTGCGGCCGGGACCGGCCATCGCTTCCTTGATCCCGACCAAGCTCTTCCTGACATCGGCACGGCGACGGCCGGCGTCGGTCGGCTTGTAGATCGCCTCATATTCGGCGTGAGCCTGCGTGACGCTCGGAAGCGGCTCGGCCTCTTCCATTTGTTTGTGGAACGCGAGGGCATCCGGCCGCTCCGGATCGAGCTGATGCACATCGCCGAACCGGTCGACGGCCACCATCTCACCTGCGGTCAGATTTGGAAACTGGCGCGGGCGATGCGCTGGCTGCAACGCCACGGCCGCCGCCTCGTCCTTGCGTTTTGCCTCGATGCCCAGGAGATCGGGCGCCGTCACACGGGCGATCGTGATGCCCTTTTCGCGCAGCCTGGCGTGAGCCTCTTTGCCGTCCATCTTCGCGGCGGGCGTGTTGGCGATCTCCGCCTCAACCGGCGTCGGCTCATGTGTGGGCTGTTGCACAGGCTCATGCTGCGCCCGCGCCCGACTCTCGGCCTCAGTGACCCGCTGGCGATCCGCTGCCGTCTGTTCATCAAGACCCCGCTGGTGTTCGGCGGCGGCCCGAGCTTCGGTACCGTTAGTTTCAGACATGATATATTCCTTTCCGCTTCGAGTACCGAAGTTTAGTGTGCTACACTTCATCGTTGATGGATGGAGCCAGCCTGTGACCGCGATGAGTGAGTTTTATGTGTACGCGCTTTACCGCGATATCGAATGCCTTGGGCCGCCGTTTTATATTGGCAAGGGATCAGGCCGGAGGTTGATGGCGACAATCCTGCTTTCTCAAACTACGAACAAACACAAACGTGCCGTTTGTGCTCTCCTCATACGAGAGTTCGGCACTGTCCCGAAGATGACGCTGGCCAGCGGTCTGACAGAAAAGGCCGCCCTCCAGTTGGAGATAGCGCTTATCAAGGGTTTCGGGCGGCAGCCATTGGGACCGCTGGTAAACCGGACAGACGGCGGCGACGGAACTATCGGGATGGAGGTAAGCGAAGTAACCCGCGCGAAGCAAAGCGTGGCGCAACAGGGAAAGACCAGAACTCTCGAAAGCCGAGCGTTAGTCAGCCAGAGACTCCTGGGGAGAAAGCGACCGCCGGAAGTGGTAGCTAAGATCAGAGAAGCTCACACCGGCATGAAGAGGTCCGCTGAGTCCAGAGCGAAAATGTGCGCATCCCAGGCAAACCCATCGTCGGCCAAACGAGAGAAAATAAGAGCGTCCCTTACGGGGAGAAAGCGAACCCCAGAATCTGTGGCTAAGACGGCCGCAGCCAATCGGGGGAAAAGATGGACAGAAGAACAGAAGGCTAAATTAAAAGGGAGAGTCCGAACACCCGAACACTGCGCTGCACTTAAAGCGAGTGCATTGCGGCAATGGGCTGAATACAGGACGCATCACGCGGCTTCCTTCGACGGCTCATCCCCAGCCGGGTCTCTCAATGCGTCACCGTCGCCGCCTTCGGCCGGTATGCCAGTCTCATCACTTCCTGGCCCCGAAGCTGTGCCAGGTGTCGGTAGCGTGCCCAACGGTACCATGTTTCCTGCCTGAAGTACAACATCGCCGTCTGCGACATCAGCCATACCATCCAGACGTCTAACCTCGTTAGCTGCCATCCACGGTCCGCCAACAGCTTGGCGATATGCGGTGAAGCGGCTCATGAGATCCGTCTTTTGGAAGTGGTTGTAGTCCCAGCCGAAGAACGTGTCTTCGCCATCAATGTCCCAAAACTTCTCAAACTTAGCCGTAATTCTTTCACAGTAGCCAGAGATTGGACCATTTAGATAGCCCTGAGACTGCTGTACCATGGCCGGGCCTTCGGTCTCACCCTCGATCGCGAGTTTGTAGGGTGGCACATCAAACGCTCTTGCGATATCCCGAATCTGGAAATTTCGTGATTCGATGAACTGACTGTCCACCATAGACAACCCGAGCGGACTCCATTTCAGACCTTGCTCCAATATCGCGGGAGCACCTGAGTTTCGTGGACCAGCTTGCAATCGCTGCCATTCCGCTCGCACTTGCTCGCGAGCCTCTTTAGTAGCGAACTTTCCGTCAGTCGTCAGCGTGCCGCCAGTGCGAGCCCCCTGACCAACGAACCTTGCCTCGTGCTCCTCTAATCCGATACTAAGGCCGATCGATTCACGAACCATGCTGAGTCGCGACGACCCATATAGCGAGTGCGCCATAGGCAGCCAGCGCAGATGCAGCATATCGTCTGAATGTACGAGGAGCGGCTGATCCCGAAGCATCGCCATTTCGTGCAGCCCATTGCGGGTCACCGCATAGAAATAGTCTCCTGACGGCGCTTCGTAGATGCCGACCCGATCTGGGTTCACGGGGACCAGATATTGAACCTCACCTCGACCATTGCGAACCGCAACGGCATACCCATTGCCGCGAAGCACAAGGCTCGCCATGAGCATTTCTTTAAACTCGAACGCCGTTTGCCAGTCGTTCGGATTCCGAAGTAGCCGATACAGCGGATGATTTTTGGCAGGCTTCTTCCCGCCATCAGATTGGCGACTAAAAACACCCCAGGGGATCTTGGCAACGTCCTGTGACAAGATCGAAACGCATGCCATGCAGGCGACATGGCGCATTGCCGTGGCGCTGCTTACGTTGACCCCGGAGTTTGACGGGCCGCCTCCGCCCCAATCGCCGAACAAGCGATCGTCAAGTGGATCGCCTTCTCCGGAACGCCTTCGGGCAAAATCAGCAATACGCGACCACATCCCCACGATCTCGCCTCCTACAGGATCAGCAGACCGCGCCCGTCGCCGTAAATTCCGTCATCAGTCAGCATCGAGCGGCCTATGGCCATAGTCAGCCCGCACATTCCGTCGATGCGACCAATCGAATTGCCTTTGGTTGGCATCCTGTTGTCGTTACGATCTGGCTTTGTCGTCCTCAGGTTCGACGCCATCCAGCGCAGAACGGGGTTGTCGCCGTGATCTAACTTGTCGCTTAGAAGCATGGCCTCGAGCTCTTTACATGGCGCGGTATAGGATCGAATGCCCTGGACAAACTCGATCATTGGGAAGCCGTTTTCGTTCAATGCCGTCGCCATCTGAGTGATATTCCACGGGTCGTAAGCAATCGACGCCGCCTCATATGTCCGGCAGTCGTCGGTGATCGCGTGCATGACCTCGGTATAGTCCACCACGTTGCCGACCGTCGGCTCGATCCACCCCTCATCGATCCAGCGCTGGTATTGAACCCTGTCCCGATCGGATTTGTCCGCAACCGTGTCTGCCGGCATCCAAAATCGGCACAGAACTGACCAACGCTCGCCTGGCTTAGTCGGAGGAAATAGCTTGACCCAGGCCGAGAGATCGATTTTGGTCGACATATCCAAGCCACCAAAGAACCTGCATCCCCTAAGCAATTCCGTCCGGCTCGCATTGTAAATACCGGGGCGCTGTCCTGGCGGGCAGAGCGAATTTCGACCCCACACGTCCATGTTAATCGCTTGATCAGTACCGGATGTGCGGACGTTCAACCGCAGCCGCTTGAATTCGACCTGGGCCGCTGGGGAATTCTTGGCCTTGTTGGCCTGTCGCCTCAGATCGTCCGGCTTGACCGAAATGCCGTAATTCGGGTTGGCCTTGCGCCAGGCTTTCGGATCGTCCCATCGGTCGGAGGCGTCTATCGTGGAAATGTAGACAAACGCGCTGTCGTCCTCGACCGCCCGCTCTAGCACCTTGATCGCGTAATCGTTTTCCTGGGCGTAGACGCTCTCAGGGCTGTCATCGCCTGCCGTGGTGATAATCCACAACAATGGTTGGCGCCGCGCGCCCATGGCCGTGTCCATGACGTCCAGCACGCCGCGGCTGCGATGTTTATGGAGTTCGTCGATCAGCACAACGTTGGGGTTGAGGCCGTCGAGGGTCCGTTCGTCAGAGGACAGTGGCTCGAATTTGGAGGCGGTCGCGTCGATCGACAGGTTCGATTTGAAGACGCCGATGCGGCCCCGAAGGTCCGGAGAACCCCGCACCATGCGGGACGCCTCGTCAAATATCAGCCTCGCCTGGTCCTTACGGGTCGCCGCCGAGTAGATTTCCGTGCCCGGCTCGTTGTCCGCTACCAGAGCGGCGACGCCGACCCCGGCGATCATAAACGTCTTGCCGTTTTTGCGCGGTATTTCCTCGTAAACCGTCCGAAACCGGCGCGTGCCGTCCTTCCGCAGCCAGCCATACACGGAACCGATGATAAACTGCTGCCAGGGTTCGAGCCTGACGAGTTGGCCGCCCCATTCGCCCTTACTGTGCCGTAACAGACCGAAGAACCGGATCCGATGCTTCGCGATCTCGGGGCGCCATTTTAGTCCGCGACGCGGACCGCGCTCGATATCCCGAAAGTGCCGCTCGCAAGCGAGCCGGACCAGTCTGCAGACGGGGAACTTCCCCTTGATCGCATCCCAAGCATAGGCCGAAACCGGATCGTCGCTACTGGATGGTCTTTTCATTGGGATCATCAGCAAGCCACTTCTCGAAATTATCGGCTTCGTCAGACTTGCTACCCTGGCCAGGCATCCCGATGGCCGAAGCGCCAACGCGACTCCGGCTCGATGGCGTCAGTCCGAATTCGGTCGCGATCTTCATCACCGTGTCAGCCGCCCGGTTTGCGATGCTCAAATACGGATTGTGCATCGGCGTACCAGTGCGAGGCGCTGGCACGACCTCTCCGTGTTCGGCAATGTGCCTCTCCGCTCTCACCATCCGAGCCCATGCCTGGCAATAAATCGCCAATGCAACGCGGTTTTCGCGCCCGAGGACACCCATGGCAGCCAGATCGAGCAGCACCCGCGCCCATTCTTCGCGGGCCTCGCCAGCGAGGTGCTCAGGCGGCTCCGGCTTACCCGCCACGCCGTTAGCCCCGTCGCCCTGGGGTCGATGGCCGGGGTTGCCGCGCGTGGCCCGAATGGCCGCCGGAACCGGCTTCCGGCCCCTCACTTGTCCCACCAGGTAGAACTGCCGCCGGCCGCCCAGTCAGGCGTTGGCGCTGTTACCGACGAAACGGAACCGAGGACCGCGACCGCATCCCGGTGGCGCAACTGCTGCACCGGAAGAGCCTTCGCCCGTTCCCAGATTTCAGTCATTATTCCATCAATCACGCCCCAGGCCGGTTCGCCGTCGCTCACGTCGAATTGCTCGAAGCGCGGGTTCGCGTTCAAGTTCATCGACCCCCGAATGACCACGCGCCAGCCGTCGTCGGTGGCGATGGTCACGATCTTCGCGTGGTTCTTCGTGACCCGGATGCAATCGAGACCGAAGCGGGTTTGCAGGTCCGAGACCAACGGCATGTCACGCTGTGCACCAGCCCAGTCCATCACAAGGCGAAACTGGCGGACCCGGCCGTCGCCGATAAACGCGCCAAACGCTTCGACCTCGTATTCCGCGATGCACCACGTCCAGCACGCGGCGTCCGCCGGGCCGGTTTTTTCCAACACCGCCGCCGCGATGTCGATCATGGAAAAAGCGCCCTTCGTCACGCCGAAAAGGTGCGAACCACGCTCGAAATCCGTCAGCGCATCGCGGGCGGAGCCGAGGAATTCGCCCGCTCGTTCGAGGCGTTTCGCCGTCGCGCTCCCTCGCGCTTTGATCGCCCGAGGGTCGATTCCTATGTCAGAAAACTTCATTTCAGTCCTCGCCGGGAGTGACGCCGCATAGCCGGAAGGGGACTAGTACCAATTTCGCGGCCGCGTTTTTCGAGTTGGCGCGCGGTAATCCCGCCTTTGTGATAAAGATGTCACACCCGCCTAGGTGCCGA
>DAIQRF010000132.1:0-6371 GCA_036786505.1 Casimicrobiaceae bacterium
ATCACGGGCTAGCTGCTTCAAAACTTCGCCGGATTTTTTTGCGGGCCGCTTGACTCGGAGGGGAGGGGTCGCTTCCACGAGTTCGCGAATGGCGTTGATCTGCTCGTTGAAAGCACCGTACGGCTCCACCACCCGCAGCTTATAACCTTCGTCAGTTTCGGGTGACGCGGGCCGCAGCTTGGCCAGGCTTTCCAGCCAAGTGTCATAGAGCTGGTGCAAGCTTTGCACCTTGGTCTTGTTGCGCGCCGCCTCACGCAGCGCTACCTGGTAGGGACGGGTGATGGAAAGCTTGTGCTTGTCGATGCAACCGTCGGTCTTGGCGCCGTTGACCCCCTCCTGTGCGCCTATCAGTCCGAACTCGATCACCTCGATGCTCTTGATCTGGCGACACATGGTGTAAGTCTGGGGAATTGCCTCGAGGAAGCAGTCGGTGCCGGTGCCTTTGTGCATCGTGGGGCAGATGTAAGGGTCCACCTTGTCGAGCGCGTGTGCGACGCCTGCCGTCAGCGTGCCAACAATGAGCGCAGACGAAGCTGCGAACAATAGCGCGAAGGAAAAGGCAATCGCGTTGCGCATGGGAGCGACCTCGAAAGCGATCGGCTATGCTACCTTGCGCCGGCGGCTGCCTCAAGCACCAAGCGGCGCCAAGCGGCGCCAAGCCGCGGCGCACAACAGTCCGCGCGATTAGAGCGTCGCGCCGCCGGAGACTTCGATGACGGCGCCGTTGATATAGCTCGCTTCGTCCGACGCGAGCCAGGCATAGGTGTTGGCGATTTCCTCGGGCTGGCCGAGGCGGCCCAGCGGGACGCGGTCTTCCATCATCTTGATGATCTTTGCCGGCATCGACGCGAGGAGCGGCGTGTGGATGAAGCCGGGACAGATCGCATTGGCGCGGATGCCCTTGCGGCCCAGCTCGCGCGCCCATGTCTTGACCATGCCGATGACGCCGAACTTGGTCGCCGCATAATTGGTCTGGCCGAAATTGCCGTAGATGCCGACGATCGAAGAGGCATTGAGGATGCAGCCCGAATTCTGCTCGAGCATGATATCCACCACGGCCTTGGTACAGTTGTACACACCCTTGAGATTGACGTCGATCACCCGCTCGAACTGCTCGTCGGTCATCTTCTTGAACTGCGCGTCCTGGACGATGCCCGCGTTGTTGACCAGGGTATCGATTCGGCCCCATTTGGCCATCACGCCTTCGACCATTCTGGCAATCGTTTCCTTGTCGGTGACATCGATGCGAAAGGTGATGGCTTCGCCTCCCGCGTCGGTGATCTGTTTCGCCGTTTCCTCGGCCGCGGCGACGTTGATGTCACAAACGGCGACCTTGGCGCCTTCCTTGGCGAATTTGATCGCGGTCGCTCGTCCGATGCCCTGACCGCCGCCGGTAATGATCGAAACTTTGCCCTTAAGCCGCATTTTTGTTCCGCATTGTCGTCGCTGACCCCCAACCTGTGCAGGGTCGACCGCCCTGTTGCACCGCGGCAAAGTCTACGCGCCTTCGCTGCGACGCACAATATGAAGAAACCATGACATTCGTCGTAGTCGACAAATGGTACTGGCAAGAACTTATGCATTAAATCAGTATGCTACGTTTCGTCGTTGCCGTTTCAGCAAATGTCCGGAAAGCGGTCAATGCGGCAAATTGATGCTAAAGGGACGCGGGATTACAGAGGTTCCCAATGCTCAACGACAAGCTGCAAAGAAACCAATCCCTGGTAGCGATGGGCGTCGGGCCAGTACGCGGCCCGGATACGTCGGGGCAGCGCCTCGGTGCGATTGAACAGGATTGCTTCGAAGTCTTTGTCACCCAGAGTAAGCGCTAACCTTAGATGTTTGCCGCCAACCGGGCGTTGCGCCGCCACCTTGAATTCGTTGTCGAAGCTTGGTCGCGGAAATCCCTGGCCCCAGACGTTCGTCGCAAAATCCTGGGCCAGATCGAGCGTGAGCTCATCCACCGACAGAGCGCCGTCGGTTTCGATCCGCCGTTGCAATTGAGCCGCGGTCAGCCATTCGCGCGCGACCCGTTCGAACTCCTCGGCGAAGTGGGCCAGTTCCGTTTCCGGAAGCGACAGCCCGGCGGCAAAGGCATGACCGCCGAAGCGGCTGATCATTCCCGGTGCGCGCTTGGCCACCAGATCCAGTGCATCGCGCAGATGAAAGCCGGCGATGGCGCGCCCGGAACCGCGAAGCTCGCCGTTTCCGGCTTGCGCGAACACTATCGTGGGACGGTGATAGCGATCCTTGAGCCGCGACGCGACGACGCCGACCACGCCCTGATGCCATTCCGGCCGGTAAAGGCATAGCGTGCAGGCCTCGATGTCGACCGGCGCATCGAGCACGGCGAGCGCCTCGTCCTGCATGGTGGCCTCGATGTCACGTCGCTCCCGATTCAGGCGGTCGAGCTCCGAGGCCAGGCGCTGCGCTGTTGCCGGGTCGTCGGTCACCAGGCAGGCGATGCCGATCGACATGTCCGCGAGCCGGCCGGCGGCATTGATACGCGGGCCCGCGACAAAGCCAAGGTCATAGGTCGTTGCGCACCGTGGATCGCGGCCGCCCACGGCAAACAGTGCTGCCACTCCGGGCTGCATGCGTCCGGCTCGGATGCGTCGCAGGCCCTGCTCGACCAGGATGCGATTGACGCGATCGAGCCGAACGACATCGGCGACGGTGCCCAGCGCGACGAGATCGAGCAGCGCGGCAAGGTTCGGCTCGGCGACGTTCGCGAAGCGCCCAAGGCGGCGCAACGTGGCGCGCAAGGCGAGCAACAAATAGAACATGACGCCGACCCCGGCCAGATGCTTGCTGGGAAAGTCGCACCCCGGCTGGTTCGGGTTGACGATCCATGCGGGCTCAGGCAGCCGATCGCCGGGCAGGTGATGGTCGGTGATCAGCACGTCGATGCCCCGCGCATGCGCGGCGGCAACGCCCTCGACGCTGGCGATGCCGTTGTCGACGGTGATGATCAGAGCCGGCTGCCGCTCGGCCGCGAGTGCGACGATTTCCGGCGTCAGGCCGTAGCCGAATTCGAAGCGGTTCGGCACCAGGAAGTCGACCACGCCGCCCATCGCCGTCAGCCCGCGCATGCCGACCGCGCATGCGGTCGCGCCATCGGCGTCGTAATCGGCGACGATCAGCATCCGTTCGCCGCGCACGATGGCGTCGGTCAGGCGCGCGGCTGCGCTGTCGATGCCCTTCAAGGCGGCCCACGGAGGCAGGCCGGAAAAGCTGCAATCGAGTTCCGCCGCGGAGCAGACACCGCGCGCCGCATAGATGCGCGCAAGAACTTCGGATATGCCCGCCGCGCGCAGCTCGGCGACGGTTTCGGGCACGCTGCGGCGGAATATGTTCACGCAATGCTCCTCAGCACGCGCGCAGCATCAGGCGTCAGCTTGCGCCGCGAGCAGCGTCGACAACTCCGGCGGTGGCGACCAGCGACGCCGAACGCGCCGCATCGCGCCGCTGGCGCGAGGAGTGAACGAAAGCGCAGTCCCGGATCCGGCGATTACCAGCCTTAGGTCGAGCTCCCGGTTGTCGAGCGCGCGTTCCAGCGGTGCGGCCCAGTCGGCGTCGAACGCGGCAAGCTGCTCCTGCAGGGCGGGCGCCTTCAGGCCGTCGAGCCAGACCAGCGCCGACGCTGCCGGCGGCGCTGCGCGGAATGCCGCGAACGAGACCGGCACGGGTGCCGCGTCTGCGCCGACCGCGCGGGCGAGGTCACGAAGCAAGGGCGCCTGCGCGAACACCGCTGTGACAGGTGCGCCAGGATCTGGCGCGCGTAGCATGCCGCCGCCCCACACCCAGACATAGTTGACCGGCGACCGGCCGCCGCCTTCTCGCGCGTGATTCACCGGGTGCTCGAACAGCAGCATCTGCATTTCGCTTTGCCATCGGCGCCAACGCGCCGCGTCGGCTCCGCGAGGGAGGTGTGCGATGAGCGGCTCGCCGAGCGCCGCATCCGGTGGAGAGGTCTCGAGTCGCTGGGGCTCTGCGAGCGTGACCCACCAGCGTCCGGGGCCGCGCTCGACGAACTCTATGCCGTCGGACGCAAACTGCGCGCGCAAGCTGGACAGCAATGCCGCGCTTTCTCCCGCGTCGAGATCGCTGACTACACTGGCAAGGCGCACTTCGTCCCGACCCACCTCGAGCGTCACCGGCTCCGCGCACAACCAATAGCGACTACCGGCATCGATGCCCGCGCCCCGCGCGAGCCACGGCGCGACGGGCCAGTCATTCTGTTTTGCGATGCCGACGCCGGCGCAGGCAATGGCAAGCGGCCCGCCGGGTTCGAGCACGGGCGCCGCGGCGGTCGACAGCAGGCGCGCGAGCGCCGGGGCGTTGGCAGCGGCAAGCGCGGCTGGCTCGGCGTCGAGCAAATCGGGAAGGACCAACGTGAGGTGCATCGATAGCACAGGTACCGATTACCACAATGGGTGAAAGCGTGCGCAAAACTGGCGTCGTCCCCGCTCATTTTGGTAACTGAGCGGGGACCCAGCGGCGTTCGTCAAGAGACACTGGATTCCCGCTTCGCGGGAATGACGATATTAGAGCACGCGCGCCGCTTGTGGCACACTGGCGCGCCGTCATACAGAGATCCCGTTGACGCCCTACGAAATATTTGTCGGCCTGCGCTATACCCGGGCCCGCCGCGGCTCCGGCCGCAACGGTTTTGTGTCGTTCATCGCGTTCACCTCCATGGCCGGCATTGCGCTTGGCGTCGCGGCGCTGATCGTGGTGCTGTCGGTCATGAACGGATTCCAGGATGAACTGCGCAACCGCATTCTTTCGGTCGCTTCGCACATCGAGGTCCGTGCGCTCAACGGGAACATGGAGCATTGGGAGGCCGTCGCCCGCGTTGCGCAGGCCAACCCGCGAGTGAAAGCCGAGGCGCCGTATGTGCTCGGCCAAGCGATGCTGTCGGCGGGGGAGACCAATCGCGGAGCACTGGTCCGCGGCGTCGATCCCGCGCTCGAAGACACCGTCGCCGACATCGGAACGCACATGCGCAGCGGCTCGCTGTCGGCGCTTAAAGCCGGCGAGTTTGGCATCGTGCTCGGCGCGGAGCTTGCGCGAGCGCTGGGGGTGCGCACCGGCGACTCGGTGGTCGTCATCATCCCGCAGGGGACGGTGACGCCCGCGGGCGCGCTGCCACGGGTCAAGAGCTTCCGCATCGTGGGCGTGTTCGAGGTCGGCATGTTCGAGTTCGACAACGGGCTCGCCCTGATCCACCTCGCGGATGCTCAAAAGCTTTATCGCATGGGCGACGCGGTCAGCGGCGTTCGGCTCAAACTCGACGACCTTTTTGCCGCGCCGCGGGTGGCGCGCGAATTGATGGCCACCATGCCGATCGATACCGAGGTCCGCGACTGGACGCTGAATCACGCGAATTTTTTCCGCGCGGTGGCCATCGAGAAGCGGGTCATGTTCATCATCCTGACGCTGATCGTGGCCGTGGCCGCGTTCAATATCGTCTCTGCGCAGGTAATGGTGGTCACCGACAAGCAGGCCGACATCGCGATCCTGCGCACGCTGGGCGCGTCGCCGCAAAGCATACTCACTATCTTTATCATCCAGGGAGCGCTGGTCGGCATCGTCGGCACGCTTATCGGCGTCGCCGGCGGCATCGCGCTGGCGCTCAATATAGGAACCGTCGTGCCGGCAATCGAGCGCACGTTCGGCATTCAATTTCTGGACAAGAGCGTCTATTACATCAGCGAGCTGCCGTCCGACCTCCAGCGCGGCGACATCACGCTGATTGCGCTGATCGCGCTGGCGCTCGCGCTGTTGGCGACCCTGTATCCGAGCTGGCGCGCCGCAAAAGTCAATCCGGCGGAGGCGTTGCGCTATGAATAACGCAGCCACGGCAGTGCTCGAGTGCCGCGCGCTGACCAAGACGTATCGGGGCGGGCCTCTCGACGTGCCGGTGCTGCTCGGCATCGACCTCGCGGTTCAACGCGGCGAACGGGTCGCGATCATTGGCGCGTCGGGATCGGGCAAGAGCACGCTTTTGCATCTACTGGGCGGACTCGACGCGCCCACGGGTGGAGAGGTGCGCGTCCAGGGCGCGCCGATGGCGAGCCTGAGCGAAGCCGAGCGTGGCCGTGTCCGCAATCGCGCGCTGGGCTTCATTTATCAGTTCCATCACCTGCTGCCGGAGTTCTCGGCGCTGGAAAACGTCGCCATGCCGCTGCTCATTCGACGCGAAGACAAGCGCCGCGCGAATGCCGACGCCGCCGCGATGCTGGAGCGGGTGGGGCTCGCGCCGCGCGCGCTGCACCGCCCGGGTGAGCTCTCCGGAGGCGAGCGCCAGCGCGTCGCCCTGGCGCGCGCGCTGGTCACCGCTCCGGCCTGTGTGCTCGCCGACGAGC
>DAIQRF010000133.1:0-6346 GCA_036786505.1 Casimicrobiaceae bacterium
CTGATGCGCTGCACGTCGGCGCCGAGGTGGTCCTCTCCTCGGCGCGCTTCGACGACGCTGCCAATACGCGGCGCATGGGTGGCTACGCTCTGCTCAACCTGACCGCCGAGTACCGGTTTGGACATCGATGGACGCTGTTCGCGCGCCTCGACAATGCGTTCGACAAGCACTACGAGCTTGCCGCCGATTTCAACACCGCCGGCGCCAATGCTTTCGTCGGGGTTCGCTGGCTGTATTAGGGCCTGTTGACAGGCCCTAATGAGCATCGCAAAAGTGCGTGACGCCCGCATCGTTAATATCGTCATTCCCGCCCCGATTCAAGCATTCGAGGGCAGGCATCGGCGGGAATCCACTGTCTTTTGACGGACACCAATGGGTCTCCGCTCAGTTACCACAGTGAGCGGGGACGACGCGAGTTTTGCGGAAGCTGTCACCCGTTTCGGTAGTCCTCAGAAGTGAAGATCCAAGCCACCACCGGCACTGTTTTCGTTCACCAAAGGCCTGCGACCGCGATTGCGTTTGCGCTGATGCTGGTCGTCGGATCGGGCGCTGCGGCTCCCATCGGGGTGACCGACGCGAGCGGCGCCAAGGTCGAGCTCGCCGCCCCCGCGCAACGCATAGTGAGCCTCGCGCCGCATGCCACGGAGCTCTTGTTTGCTGCCGGTGCCGGAAGTCATGTGGTCGGAGTCATCGCGCCCGCGGACTGGCCGGCCGAAGCAGCGGCGGTGCCCCGGGTCGGCGACGCGCGCGCGATCGATCTCGAGCGCATTGTTGCCTTGCGGCCCGATCTCGTGGTGGCATGGCCTTATGTCGCGCCGGCGCAGATCGAGCGCCTGCGCGATCTCGGTCTCGCGGTCTACCTCAGCGATCCGCACACTCCGGAGGAGATCGCCGACGATATCGAGCGACTGGGAGCGCTCGCCGGAACGCGCGAAAGCGCGCTCCGCGCGGCAACCGCTTTTCGCGCGCGCCTCGCCGCGTTGCGAGCGCGCGAGCGCGGCCTGTCGAGAGTGCGCGTGTTCTACGAGATTTGGCATCTGCCTCTCTATACCATCGGCGGTGCGCACCTGATCAGCGCCGCGATCGATCTTTGCGGCGGGGAAAATGTGTTTGCGACGCTTAGATTGCCGGCGCCCTCGGTCAGCGTCGAATCGGTCCTCGCCGCCGCGCCCGAGGCCATCGTTGCGGGGACCGATGGCGCAGTACGGCCGACGTGGCTCGACGCGTGGGAGCCATGGCGCTCCGTTCCGGCGGTCGCGCGCGGCAACCTGTTCGTCGTCGACGCCAATCTGCTCCACCGCGCCGGTCCCCGTTTCATCGACGGGGTCGAAGAGCTCTGCTCGGCTCTCGACCGGGCACGGATCAACCTGCGACGTTAGTTCGGCACGAAGAAGAGCTCTTCGCCTGCCGCGAGCGTCTTGAGCGCGACACCGTAGATCTTCGACAGACGCTCGGCGGTGAGGAGCTCCGATGCGGGGCCGGCGATGGCCGCTCCGTGGTCGAGCATCAGCACATGATCGCAAAATCGCCGTGCGAGGTTGACGTCGTGAAGGACCATGATCAGTGCGCTGCGCTGATCACGCGCGAGCGCGGAGAGCCGCCGGAGCACGGCGAGCTGGTGGGCGAGGTCGAGATGAGAAGAAGGCTCATCGAGAAGCATAAGTCTCGGCTGTTGCGTCAGCAGAGCCGCCAGCGCGGCGCGCCGACGTTCGCCGCCGGACAGAGTACGAACGTCGCGCTGCTCGGCATCGGCAAGGTCCATCAACGCAAGTGCCTCGCGCGCGATGCACAAGTCTTCCGTACTTTCCCACTGCCATCGCGACAAATAGGGATGGCGGCCGATCATCGCCGTTTCGAGCACGGTTGCGCCGAAGGCGTCGCTGTCGTCCTGGGTAAGGAGGCCGCGAATGCGTGCGGCTTCGCGCGCGGACAGCGACGTCAGCGGACGGCCATCGAGCGCGATTGTTCCGGCCGCGGGCGGACGCAAGCCCGCCAGGGTGTGCAGCAGGGTCGTCTTGCCGGCTCCGTTGCGGCCGAGAATCGCCCAACATTGTCCCGGCGCAACCGAGAAATCCAGCTCGCAGCAGATGCTGATTCCGGCAATCGTCACCGTCAGACCGCGCGCGGCCAGTATTGCGGTGTCGCTCATCGATCGCGCCGCAGCAGCAGCAGAAAAAGCGGCACGCCGATCAGCGCGGTAATCACACCGACCGGCAGCTGTGCCGGCGCCACAAGTTGGCGCGCCAGCGTGTCCGCAATCAGCAGTAGGGCGCCGCCGGCCAGCGCTGATGCCGGAAGCACGATGCGCTGGTCGTTGCCGAGCAGCAGACGCACCGCGTGCGGGACGATCAGACCGACAAAACCGATCGCTCCCGCCGTGGTCACGGCGACGGCGGTGAGCAGCGCCGCCAGCGCGAAGAGCAGCCAGGGCAAATGTCGCGAGACTCCCAGCGCGGCGGCTGCGGTTTCGCCGCGCGACAGTGCGTTGAGATCGCGGGCGAACGGCAGCGCGATAACGACTCCAAGTACCAGCACTGCCAACGACAGCCACGGCGTAACCGGAGACGAGAGGTCGCCGATCAGCCAGAACAGCATGCCGCGAAGTTGCGTCTCGGGCGCCAGCGACAGCAGCAGCGCCACGACCGCACCCCAACCGGAAGCGACGATGACCCCGGTAAGCAGCAACCGCGTTGGCGACCACGCGCCGGCTCCGCGCGCGAGCCCGAACACAATGATCGTGGACAGGAAGCCGCCGCCGAAGGCACCGACGGGGGTCAACCACGGGCTGGCGCCAATCAACATCGCCGCCAGCGCGCCGACCGCCGCGCCGCCGGAGACGCCCATGATGTAGGGATCGGCGAGAGGATTGCGCAGGAGCACTTGCAGCAAGGCGCCGGCGAGTGCGAGCGAGCCCCCGGTGGCGAAGCCGGCGAGTGCGCGCGGAAGCCGCAAGCCTTGCACGATGGTGCGCGGCGTTGCGTCGCCATCGCCGACCAGCGCTTGCAGCACGGCAACGGAGCCGAGTGGAACACTGCCGACACCGAGCGCCAGCGCGAATGCGCCAAGCGCGACGACAGCGAGCGCGCCAAGCGCGGTGGTTGCGGGTATTCGGGTCATTGCGGAACGTGCACGGCGGTCAACGACGAACGCAACCGGGCGAGCGCCGATTATAGTCCTCGCGCGTGACCTATAATTGCACCGAATTGCACCGTAAGACTGATTCGAATCGAAGCCTACCTTGACCACCGTACATCGTTCATGAGCAAAGCCTTCACCCGCGAAGACGCCTCCGATATCGAAGACGACGTCGAGGACACGTCGCCGCTGCCAGAGGGCAGTCGCAACTACATGACGCCGGGCGGATTCGCGCGCCTGAAAGCCGAGCTCAGCGTGCTCGTCGAGCAGGAGCGGCCGAGCGTCGTAGCGATAGTGTCGTGGGCCGCCGGCAACGGAGATCGCTCTGAAAATGGCGACTACATCTACGGCAAGAAGCGTCTGCGCGAAATCGATCGGCGTATTCGCTTCCTGATCAGGAGGCTCGACAACGCCGAGGTGGTCGACCCTTTGGCGCGACGCGATGCAGACAACGAAGACCAGATATTCTTTGGCGCCACCGTCACCGTGCGCGGCCGCGAAGGCAAAGAACGCACGATAAGTATCGTCGGCGTGGACGAGATCGACACCGCCCGCGGCTACGTAAGCTGGGTTTCGCCCATCGCACGCGCGTTGATCAAGGCACGCGAAGGCGACATCGTGACGCTAAAGACGCCGGGCGGCACCGAAGAATTGGAGATACTCACAGTGCGATATGAGCCTCTCGCGACCAGCTAACGGGCTACGAAAGTGCGTGACGCTCGAATCCCCAATATCGTCATTCCCGCGAAGGCGGGAATCCATGTTCTTTTGGCGGGCGGTGCTGGGTTCGCGCTTAGTGACCAAAAAGAGCGGGGGCGGCGCGAGTTTTGCGGAAATTGTGACCCACTTCGGTAGTCCTCAGTCGTATTGCGCAACACGCGCTCAACACCCCGCGTGTTGACGTCGCGGAATCGTTCCGCCTATAGTGCGATCGAGATTCCCATGGATTCCGAACTCAGCGAACTCGCCGGACTCGAACAAAAACTCGCCACGCTGCTGGCCGACTATCATCGGCTGCGCGCGGAAAACGAGTCATTGAAGCGCGAGCTCGGCCGCTCGCTGGAGCAGAACCGGTCTCTGAATGCGCGCATCGCCGCCGCGACCGCGCGACTTGACTCGCTGCTGCAGCAGCTACCGGAATCGACGGGCTGAATCGGTGGAAGATCCTTCGATCACGCTCGACGTGTCCATTCTGGGACGCGAATATCGCGTCGCCTGCCAGGAGTCCGAACGGGAGGAATTGCTTCAGGCAGTGCAGTTCGTCGACCGCCGCATGCGCGAAATCCGCGATTCGGGAAAGATCAGCGGCACCGAGCGCATCGCAGTCATGGCAGGGCTAAACATCGCGCACGAATTGCTGCGCTCGAAAAGCGGCAGTGCAAGTACCGCGCCAGCGGCAAGTTTTGACACTGCCGGCATTCAGCGTAGAATTTCCGCAATGCAGTCGGCCATCGATCGTGCGATGGCGGAGCAGGACAAGTTGTTCTGATTTTGTCCAAACTCAACTGCGCCCTTTGTCCCCTGCGGTGTTCGAGCTGGCCATACATTCTTTGAACCAATGCTAACTTAGCGAGGTTGCCGTGCTTTCAACGGACCGGTGTGCGCTCCCTACGCGGAAGCGCCTGATGGTCCTGGCAGGCGACCCTCTTGAACTGCGGTTCAAGATGAGGTTGGCACGGCACAGGCGGGGGACCCCCTCTTAGATCTCCGAAGATTCGGATATCGGCCGCTGACCGCGTTGCTGCTCGATTTCAATGCTCATGTACGAGGGTGCGTTCCGCTTGAAATCTCCGCGGCGCCCTGCCAAGGACCAATTTGCTCGCTTCGGCGACGATCGGAATGCCGCCGCTGTCGACCGCACCCAGCCCCATCCAGTCGTGCTCGCCGGTTAAGCGCGCAGCAACAAAAGGATCAGTTTATCGAAACGAATTTACAGCAACATTCGGACTTGACCCGTACTGGTCACGAAGCGCGACGCTCATTTGGACTTCCTGAATCGTTGATCGACCACCTCTCCTTGGGTCGTATACTTGACGACGTTCTTGACCTTGTTCACCACTTCCCGCCAGCGCCTGTTTGAGCGCGGCGGTCAATAGTTCGTCGGCGCGGCTTGGCTCGGGGACGCCCGAGGGATGGTTGTGAGCGACCTTACAACGGCAGTCACGGAAAACTTCGGATAGCGGTTGCGCCATTTCGTTGGCAGCAAGTCGCGCTCTGCCTTCGGTCTGTCAAATAACTTTGACGCGCACAGTGTTTAGCCCCCGGAGCGGGAAGGTCTGCAACCAAAGGGCAGTTGATGTACCACCCGGCACAAGCTCACTTCTACGTAACGCTCGCGACCTGAAACGAGTCAGGCAGAACGACGCAGTGAGAGGTACCCCGGATCAGTGCCCCAAACGCACTTTTTGGGCGCAACACTACGGTGACCTTGTACTTGCCCTCCATCATCTCGACACCCGTGTCGAGAAATTCGGCGGAACCCGGATTGTTAAGAGACGCCTGTACCGCATACTTACAGGCTGCTTCGGCCCTGTCTTTGCCATTTTCAGTTTCCTTTTGTGCTGCAGCGGCCACCGTGACGGCGGCGGCGGCGACAGCCGTCCGTTGCACCTTGTCGCGCTTCGCCGCTTCTTTGGCAATGTGCATGTCGATCATCTGCTGCGGAGAGGCTTCGGCAACGAGGCGAGCTTCCTTCATCAATTCAACCTGACGCTGTGCATCGGCGGCAAACTCTCTTTCCTGCTTTTGGCGCTTTTCGTAATGCTGAGCGAAAGAGGCGTACGCGGCGAACCCGGTAACGACTGCAACCACCAAGATAAGGCCCTTCTTTGTGGTCTTGAATGGTACCGCTGGAACCGGCGTCGGAATAGCAACAGGATCAGCGCTCACGGGCCACGCGCGAACTACTTGCATGTCACCGCTCACGGGAGTGGGTCGCTTCGCTTGACTTATCAGCGCCGCCTTCATTTCGTTGAACTCTTGCCCCGAGAGAACGCCTTGTTCTTTCAGCTTAGCCAGCTTCATGAATTCTTCAGCGAACGAAGTCCGATCAGTTCTGAGTGTCCTGTACCCTACGGTGCTTGCCATCGGTTCTCCCTTTGGGCCGAAGGTCGGCCATTTGTGCCGTTGTGCGTTCTGCAAGACATGCAAAATTGCGGCACTCATAGGCGCAGCAAGTTGCGTACCGACCGTATTCGGCACGCCCGTTCGT
>DAIQRF010000134.1:0-6339 GCA_036786505.1 Casimicrobiaceae bacterium
CGCCACTGGGTCCCCCGCTGAAGCCTGCCCTCGAATGCTTGAATCGGGGGCGGGGGCGACGATAATTTTTACCAACTTACTGAGAACTCACCCTTCGCTGACGGCAGACCACCGCTCCCACGCGTCACGGGTGATGCCGCGGATGCAGAAGGGCTCCTGGTTCCCGCGGTGTTCGCGCGTGACCGTCCGCACCAGCGTCAGGCCGCACTTTTCCATGACCCGCCCCGATGCAGGATTGCGCACCAGGTGTGACGCCGTCATCTGATCGCATTCGAGGTAGCTGAACGTCAACGCGACCACAGCTCGCGCCGCGGAAGTCGCGAAGCCCCGGCCCCAATATGGCGCACCGATCCAGAAGCCGAAATTTTCGTGCTCGTTGGCGACCGGTCGGGCGTCGATCGCGCCGACCAGCAAGCCGTCTTCCGCTTGGGTGATGGCATACACGTAGGCGCTACCGCGATCGCGCTCGCTTTGGTGGGTGCCGATCCATTCCTCCGCCATCCCGCCGCGATAGGGATGCGGAATCAAAGCGGTGGTCTCCGCGACCGCGAAATCGCCGGCCAGAAGTTGCACACGCGGCGCATCATCCAGTGTGAACGGGCGCAGCTTGATCGGGAGCGACGTGATGCGTTCTGGCAGCAAGTCCGGACCGCTTCAATCCCGGAAGTTTCCGTATTGAACCGGAAAATCGGTGATCGTTTTCTTGACCAGTGCGATCGCGTTTTGCAGCTCGTCTCGTTTCGCGCCCGAGACTCGCACCGCGTCGCCCTGGATACTGCCCTGCACCTTGAGCTTGCTGTCCTTGAGCAGCTTGACGATCTTTTTGGACAGCTCCTGCTCGACGCCGACGCGGATCGTGACCTTCTGCTTGACCTTGTCACCGCTCATTTTCTCGATCGTTTCGAACTTGAGCGAACGAACGTCGACGCCTCGCTTGGTCAGCTTGCCCAGCACGACATCGGTGACCTGCTTGAGCTTGAAGTCGTCGTCGGCAAAGAGCGTCAGCTCCTTCTCCTTGTGCTCGACCCGCGCATCGGAACCCTTGAAGTCGAAGCGCGTGGATATCTCCTTGTTCGCCTGCTCGATGGCATTGCGAACCTCAACCTGATTCACCTCGGAAATGATATCGAATGACGGCATGGTGGCGACCTTGCGGCGTGAGATGAAAAACTTATTTTTTTCGCTTGCGCGCGAGCTTTGTCTCGATGCGCATGCGCAGCGCGTTGAGCTTGATGAAGCCGGTGGCGTCCTTTTGATCGTAGGCACCCCGGTCTTCCTCGAAGGTCGCCACCGTCGAGTCGAACAGCGAATCTGACTTCGAATCGCGGCCGACGACGACGACGTTGCCCTTGTAGAGCTTGACGCGCACCCAGCCGTTGACGCGGACCTGCGACGCGTCGATCATCGTCTGCAGCATCGTGCGTTCGGGCGACCACCAGTAGCCGTTGTAGATCAGGCTCGCGTAGCGCGGCATCAGATCGTCCTTGAGGTGCGCGACCTCGCGATCGAGGCAGATCGATTCGATAGCCCGATGCGCCTTCAGCATGATCGTGCCGCCGGGCGTTTCGTAGCAGCCGCGCGACTTCATGCCGACGTAGCGATTCTCGACCAGGTCGAGGCGGCCGACGCCGTGTTTGCCGCCGATACGGTTGAGCTCGGTGAGCGTCTGGGCGGGGGTCATGGGCTTGCCGTTGACCGCGACAATGTCACCGCGGGCATATTCCAGCTCGAGATATTCTGCCGCACCGGGTGCCTTTTCGGGGGAAACCGTCCACTGCCACATGTCTTCCTCGGGCTCCCGCGCGGGATCCTCCAGCGACCTGCCCTCGTAGCTGATGTGCAGCAAGTTGGCGTCCATCGAATAGGGGCTGCCGCCGGCCTTGTGCTTCATTTCGATGGGAATGCCGTGTTTCGCGGCGTATTCGAGCAGCTTTGCGCGCGACGTGAGATCCCATTCCCGCCACGGCGCAATCACCCGGATGTCCGGCTCGAGCGCGTAGTAGGCGAGCTCAAAGCGGACCTGGTCATTGCCCTTGCCGGTCGCACCGTGTGCTACCGCGTCGGCTTTCGTTTCGCGCGCGATTTCGATCTGCCGCTTGGCGATCAGCGGCCGCGCGATCGACGTTCCGAGCAGGTATTCGCCCTCGTAAATCGCGTTGGCGCGAAACATCGGATAGACGAAATCGCGGACGAATTCCTCGCGCAGGTCGTCGACGTAGATTTGCGTGACGCCTGCCGCCTTGGCCTTGGCGCGTGCCGGCTCGAGCTCCTCGCCCTGGCCGATATCGGCGGTGAAGGTCACCACCTCGCAGCGGTAAGTATCCTGCAGCCACTTGAGGATCACCGACGTATCGAGGCCGCCGGAGTAGGCGAGCACCGCTTTGTTGATCGCGCTCTGCATACGGGTCAATCGATTCGTGCGCCGGTCCTTCGGATGATCGGCGCCCACTTGTCGGATTCGCTCCTGATCAGCGCCGCAAGATCTTCGGGGGCGCCGCCCACCAGCTCGAAGCCCTGGGCATTGAGCGCACTCTTCACCGACGGATCCTTGAGAATAGCGTTGATTTCGGTATTGAGGCGCTGCACGATCGGGCGCGGAGTTCCGCCGGCAACCAGCACGCCGTTCCAGGCCAGCGCCTCAAACCCAGGATAGCCGGCCTCGGCGATGGTCGGCAGCTCCGGCAGCAGGGGAAATCGCTTGGCGGTCGAGACAGCCAACGGGCGCAGCTTGCCGGCCTGAATCTGCGCCTGCAGCGGCTGCATGACGGCGAACATCATCTGTGTTTCGCCCTGAATCGTGGCCGTGACCGCCGGCGGGGAACCGTTGAACGGCACGTGGACGATGTCGACACCGGCGACCGACTTCAGCAATTCCATGGTCAAGTGCGACGAGCTGCCGTTGCCGACCGACGCGTAGTTGAGCTTTCCCGGATTGGCCTTGGCGTAGTCGATGAGCTCCTTCACCGATCGGATCGGCAGCGACGCATTGACCGCGAGCACGTTCGGTTGGCTGGAGGTAATAATCGCCGGCGCCGCAACGATGAACTTGATCGGCTTGTCCGGCCAGCTCTGCGCGCCGGCGAAAAGCGGGGCAATCGATGCCGCCGCGAACACGACAAGCAACAGCCAGCTCCTCTTTATTGGCATGGGTTTTCCTTGGCTATTCCGGTTAGCCGCTCACGCGGCCGCAAACGAGATACTCGAGCAGCGCTTTTTGCGCATGCAGCCGGTTCTCCGCCTCGTCCCACACTACGCTTTGCGGGCCGTCGATCACCGCGGCTGCCACTTCTTCACCGCGGTGCGCGGGCAAACAGTGCATGAACAGCGCATCGGGATTCGCCCGGGCCATCATCGCTTGGTCGACTTCCCAGCGCGCGAAGTCGCGCTGCCGTTCTGCGTTCTCCGCTTCGAAGCCCATGCTGGTCCACACGTCGGTGGTGATCAGATCCGCTCCGCGACACGCTTGCATCGGATCGGTGAAAGCCTGGAAGCGGCTGGTGTCGAAAATGCCGGCGCGCTCGGGCTCCACTTCGTAACCCGGAGGCGTCGAAACGTGGACGTTGAAATCGAACAGCAGCGCCGCCTGCAGCCACGTATTGCAGACGTTGTTCGAGTCGCCGATCCAGGCCACGGTTTTTCCCTGGATCGAGCCGCGATGCTCGATGTAAGTGTAGACGTCCGCCAGAATCTGGCAGGGGTGGTATTCGTTGGTGAGCCCGTTGATGACCGGCACCCGCGAATGCGCCGCGAAGCGCTCGATAATGGTCTGCTCGAAGGTGCGGATCATGACCACATCGACCATCCGCGAAATCACCCGCGCGACGTCCTCGATCGGCTCGCCGCGGCCGAGCTGAGTATCGCCGCGATTGAGATTGATGGCGATGCCGCCCAACTGATTCATCCCCGCTTCGAAGGAGACACGGGTGCGCGTCGACGCCTTCTCGAACACCATGGCCAGCGTGCGATCGCGCAGCGGCTGATAGATTTCGTAGCGCTTGAAACGTTCCTTGATCCAGCGCGTGCGTTCGAACAGGTAGGCGAGCTCGTCTCGGCTGAAATCCCGGAGCTGCAGAAAATGCTTGGGAGCCACGGGTGCGCTCACGACCGCAACCAAACCTGTAATCGCTGAAGAAACAGCATTTTAGCACGGGACTTCACGGACTCTCCCCTTAAGATCGTCATTCCCGCGGAAGCGGGAATCCAGTGTCTTTTTGTGGCCGCGAAAGTCGAAAAAAAAGCGCCGCACGGCGCTTTTTTCCGGCACTCACGAGGACCACCCTAGGCCAATGCCTTGATGGCTTGCGCCAGTCGCGTCTTGTTGCGCGAGGCGGTGTTCTTGTGCACGATCTTCTTGTCGGCGATGCGGTCGATCACCGACTGCTGCGCCTTGAATTCCTTGGTCGCGGCCGCCTTGTCACCGCCAGCGATTGCCTTCTTGACCTTCTTCAGCGCGGTGCGCAGCGATGACTTGAGGCTCGCGTTGTGCTGACGCCTCACTTCCGCTTGCCGGGCACGTTTCCGCGCTTGGGCAGTGTTTGCCATGTTCGTGCATCCTTGATTGCGGCTGTTGGTGCGTTGGTGAGTGCGCCTGCCGGCATTTGCGGCGCGGTTTGCGCGCGCCCCCTGCTTGAAACACGGCTTGGTCGCGCGTTCGGTGGAGCACCCCAAAAAGACCGGGCATAATAGCGACTTTCCGGGTTTGGCGCAAGCCGAATTCGCTGCCGGCCGCTCTCTTCGTCTGTGCAACCCACTCTGAATCCGATCCGCGCGGCTAGTGAGATGCGCATCCGCGCGTCGGTGACGCGCATCCTCGCTTTACGATGAATCTGCTCAAGGCGCTGTCCACCGTCAGCGCATTGACGCTGCTGTCGAGGATCACGGGACTCGTTCGCGAAAGCCTGAAAGCCGTCGGGTTCGGCGCCGGCTTGCAGATGGACGCTTTCGAAGCCGCGTTCCGTCTGCCCAATATGCTGCGGCGGCTGTTTGCCGAAGGCGCGTTCTCGCAGGCGTTCGTGCCGATTCTGGCGGAATACAAGCGCTCGCGCGGCGAAGACGCAACGCGCGATCTTGTCGGCGGTGTCGCAACGCTGTTGGCCGTGCTGCTGCTTGGCTTGTCGGTGCTCGGCATCTTCGCCGCGCCGTGGCTGGTCTATGCTCTCGCCGGCGGTTTCGCCAGGACGGCGGGGAAGGTCGAGCTCACGGCGGAGCTCATCCGGATCATGTTCCCGTACATTCTGTTCATATCGCTGGTGTCGCTGGCCGGCGGCGTGTTGAATGTTCACCGGCGTTTCGCGATCCCGGCCGTCACGCCGGTGCTGCTCAATGTCTCGATTATCGCCGCCACGATCTTTGTCGCCCCCCACTTTGATCCGCCGATTGTCGCACTGGCGTGGGGTGTCGCGGTCGGTGGCGTGGCGCAGCTTGCTCTTCAGATCCTGCCGCTCGCGCGCCTGTCGATGCTGCCGCGGCCGCGCTTCGACTGGCGCGACGAGGGCGTGCGCCGGGTCCTGCGGGCCATGGGCCCCGCGGTTCTCGGCGTCTCCGCGGCACAGATCTCCACCCTGATCAACACCCAGCTTGCGGCGTATCTTGGTGACGGACGGATCTCCTGGATCACCTATGCCGACCGGCTGATGGAATTCCCCAGTGCGATGCTCGGCGTCGCGCTGGGTACGGTGCTGCTGCCCACCCTCGTCAAGCATCACCACGACGCCAACGAAGAGCAGTATCGTTCGCTGCTCGATTGGGGCCTGAGGCTGACATTCTTGCTGGCGCTTCCGGCGGCGCTCGCGCTGGCATTGCTCGCCGTGCCGTTGATCTCGACTCTCTATCAGTACGGACGCTTTACGCCCAACGACGTGTGGCAGACGCGCGACGCGCTTCTGGGCTACAGCGTCGGGCTCATCGGCCTCATCTCGGTCAAGATCCTGGCGCCGGGTTTTTATGCGCGGCAGGACATGAAAACACCGATGAAGATCGCGTTCCTGACCGTGCTGGTCACCCAGCTCCTGGCGGTGGCGATGATGTTTCAGATCGGCCACGCCGGTCTTACCCTCGCCACCTCGCTCGGTGCGTGCCTGAACGCAACGCTGCTGTTCGTGACCATGCGTCGCCGCGGCATCTATGTGCCGCAACCCGGCTGGCCGCTCTTTCTCGGGCGCGTCGCCACCGCACTGGTGGTGTTGGGCGGCGTGTTGTGGTGGGCGTCGGGAGCTGATGCCTTCTGGGTAACGGCAGGCCTGTGGGTCAAGGTCGGGCGATTGTCACTGGTGATCGCCGCCGGTGCGCTGGCGTATTTCGCGGCGTTATGGCTACTCGGATTCCGCTTTGCCGACTTCA
>DAIQRF010000135.1:0-6336 GCA_036786505.1 Casimicrobiaceae bacterium
CGGCGCGACCAACCCGCGCGTCGGATGCCGCCATCGCACCAGCGCCTCGGCGTAATGTTCGCCTCCGGCGCCGCGTAACGCGACTTTGGGTTGATAGGCGAGCGTCAGCTCGTCGTTGTCGACCGCCTTGCGCAGATCGCCCAGCAGCGAGAGACGCTCGCTGCTGTGCTGATCCTCGGCCTGGTCCCACACCGCGAGGCCGCAGTTGTCGCGCTTGGCTGCATACATCGCCATATCCGCGCGACGAAGCAGCGTCGGGCCTTCGCCGCCATGCTCGGGATACACCGCGATGCCGATGCTGGCACGAACATCAACGACGTGACCCTGAAGCGTCATTGGCAGCTCGAGTGCGCGCAGCATCGCTTCGGCGAGGCGCTGCCCATCGGCCATACCTCCTCCCGGCAGCAGCAAGGCGAACTCGTCGCCGCCCAGCCTGGCGACGACGTCACCCTCGCCCGTTCCCACCGCCTGCAGCCGCGCCGCGGCCTCGCGCAGCAACAGGTCGCCAATCGGATGTCCGAGCGTATCGTTGACATACTTGAAATGGTCCAAGTCCATTAGCAGCACCGCGACGGGCGTGGCGGCCGCCGCAGCGTCGGCGATCGCCTTGTCGAGCAGGTCGGCAAAACGCGCGCGGTTGGGAAGGCCCGTCAGCGTGTCGCGGTAAGCGAGATCCATGATGCGCGATTCGCGGCTGGCGATGCCCTGCTGCATCTTCTGGAACGCCGTCGCGAGGTCGCCGATCTCGTCGCGGCGCGAGGTCGCCGGCGCTTCGCTGTAGTTGCCCGCCGCGATGCGCCGCGCGACACGCGCAAGCTCGCGCACCGGACGCGCGATCCCGCGCGCAATCGCAACGCTGGCCATGATCGACACGACTACCGCCAGGAGCGAGATCAGCGCGAGCCGCCGCTGCAACCGGCGAAACGGCTCCAGCGCCGATGACAGCGGCTCCTGCAAGACGGCGATCACCGTCTCGCCGGAGCGCGTCGGCAAATCCAGAACGCGTGTCACCGAGGCATCGCTGAAGATCGCATTGCCTTGGTCATCGCTTTTTGCGTAGCGGCTGGCGGCGAGGTCGTCCAAAAGCGTAAGCCGCTCCGAGTTCGTCAAGGTGCTGCCCTGGATGCGCCAGGATTCGCGGCTTTGCCGGCTCAAGAACGATACCTGCAGTTGCGTCAGCCGCTTGAAATCCTGCGCCAGCGCATCGTTGACGGCGAATCCGATGGCCACCCAGGCGACCGGCACCGGTGCCATCACCGGCACCACTACCAGCTGATAGAGCTGGCCATGGATGAGCACGATCGCCGACGACTGCTGGTTCTGTTCCGCCTGAGCGATGAGATTGGGAAACGGAAACGGCTTGTCCACCGCGGCGCCGAGCGTGTCGCCCAACACCCGCTGGTCGAGGCCGATCACCATCATCAGCGAGGCGTCGATCCGTTTGCCGTAGTTCACAAGCACCGAGCCGATGGTTTGGCGATCACCCGTCGAGATCACCTCGCGAAACGCGTAGTCCGCCGACATCAGGCGTGCGCCTTGAACGATGCGCTGAGTGTCCTGCTCGAGCAGGCGATCGAACATGCGCGCTCCCGCCACCAGGGCTTGACCGACTGTCTTGCGCGCCGCGGACATGCCGACGGTATTGATCAGGACAAAACCGCCCACTTGCACGATGACCATCAGCAAAAGAAAAAACGCCAGAATTCGGCTCTGAAGGCTGCGCATCCGCAGGGTGCGAAACACGTTCATCGGCAACGGCGGTAAGCGGATAGGTCCAAACGCGCGTCCGCGTGAGCGGCAGCAGAAAACCCCTCGCCCGCGTGCATTGGACAAAAAGTCGGGACGCGAAGCGCGGCCCCGTTTTCGGCCGCGGCCGTCGATCGCAAGGCCATCGGAATTTCCAGGCAATAAAGCATGTTTCTCCAAGCGGACCGCTATGCCGCGCTGCCGTAAATGGGCACCTGCGCGGCGAAATTGAGCGTCGATTACCGCGTCGCGCGCGACGATGGTGATTGCGCTACGCTTGAGTGGCGTCGACGCTGCTCGTAGAATTACCTATAAAACAGCCACTTGCAATATCGCTACCATCACGGGCGTTCGCTATCGCCGGCTCGCATCAAATGTGCTTACCTGAGCTAAGCTAACAGACCAGACTAAGCAAATTCCCTGCCTTTCGTCCCATGGACAGCCCCGCCGTCATAGCTATGCGCTGCCGCGAAGTGGATGCCGCACCCCTCCGTTTCGCCGGGGGCGCCTCCTGTCGTTCGGCATCGCGCCTGGCTTTGCGCCTGGCGCTGGCCGGCATGCTCGCTTTGAGCTGGAGCGCAGCGACGCGTGCCGAATGGCTGTTCGATGTCGACGCGGGCGCGCGCTACGAAAGCAATCTGACCCGGGCGCAGGAGCCTCCGGACGTCCGCGGCGACGGGGCGGCCACGCTGTTCGCATCGGCCGGATCCTTTTTTGCGTTGACCGGCGCCGACGGACTGACGCTTGACGTCAACGCCGCAACGGAGACGTGGCACCGCTTCCACGGCCTCGATCGGATGTCGATCGGTGGAACCGCCTCCTACAAGCACAAATTCGGCTTGGGCTATGCGGCACCGTGGGTCTCGTTGGGCCTCTCCGGCGCGCACGATAATTACCGCAGCGCCATTCGCGACTCGGACCGTCTCGAAGCGCGCGCCGAGTTGGGCCAGCGCTTCAGCGAAGCATTTGACGCGTCGATCGGCGCCGTCTACGACCGGCGTTATGCCCGCAACGACCGGCCCGCCGTTCCCGGCATCTCCGGCAGGGTCTTCGACGTGCGCGGCAAGAGCGCATACGCTCGCGCTGGGTACGCGCTCACCGAGCGGCTTCAGGCCGGCGCCAATTTCGTGGTACGCCGGGGCGACGTGGTGTCGACTACCCGGCGGCATCGAGAAATTTTTCTTGAGTCGGATGCCATTGCCGCCGATCCGGCTTTCGGCGACGACTTTTTCGCTTACCGGCTGCGCGGGACGAGCACGACGCAGACCGCGGCGGTGACGTTGAGCTGGGCGTTTTCAGATCGTTCGTCGCTGAATTTTCGCTACGCCGACGAGCGCACGAGTGCGTACGAAGGCCTGGATTATCGCGGCCGCATCACCGCGCTGGCGTTCGCGTTCAGTTATTGAGGAGAAGCGGGGTCATGCGAATATGCAAGCGGTTGCTGGCGCTTGTCCTGGGACTCGTCTTCATTGCCAGTCCGGCGCAGGCACAAGCCGCCGCGATCGCGGTCACCGTAACCGACCCGCAGGGCCGCCCCGTCGCCGACGCGGTCCTGGTCGCGGTGCCGGTCGACGACAACGTGCGCGTGCCGCAACGGCCGCGCGAAGGTTCCATCGATCAGGTCGACAAGGAGTTCTTTCCCCGAGTAACCATCGTACTGGTCGGCGCGTCGGTGAGATTTCCGAATCACGACAATGTGCGGCATCAAGTGTATTCGTTTTCTCCAGCCAAGCGCTTCGAGCTCCCGCTGTACGCCGGCGTGCCTGCGCAGCCGATCGTTTTCGACAAGCCGGGAGTGGTAATTCTCGGCTGCAACATCCACGACTGGATGGTGGGATATGTCTACGTATCCGAATCGCCTTTTTTTGCCAAGACCGGCAAGGACGGCAAGGCGGTGTTGACCGAGCTGCCGGCGCGCGCGTATGTCGTTCGTGTCTGGCACCCGCAGCTCGAGATGGGCGAGGACGCGACGCACAAGACCATCGACGTCTCGCGCGATCGGCGAATCGAGGCTGCCTGGACGGTGAAGCTCAAGCGGGAAGTGCGCGTGCGTCGAGCGCCGACTTCCGAGCGCGGAGGAACCAAATACTGACCCGCGCGCGGGTCTCCGACGCCGGCGAACGATTGACCGGCGTCCAAGGCGCTCAGTGCGCCTTGGTACGCGCCTTGGTACGCGTCTTGGTCAGACCGCGCTTGTCCGCTCGGGACTGGCGGCGCAGAAAGCTCAGCGCGAGGCGCTCGGCCCTGCGCGGCGCAGCAGTAATGTCGTCGTGGATCGCCTTATGCAAGCTCCCGCTCCGCCACGCGGCAAACACGGCCGGATTGATGTACGACTTGCGGCAGACCGCAGGTGTGTTGCGCAGCTCCGCGGCGACTTTTTTCACCGCTGTCACAATGCACTCGTTCAGCGCGCGCTCGCTCGGGGCCTCCGGCAGCGGCGTCGCCGCCATGAGCGCAATGGCGCGCAAGGTGGCGCCCCAGGTGCGAAAATCCTTGGCAGTAAAATCCGCGCCCATGACCTCACGCAAATACGCGTTGACCTGATCGGAATCGATCGGATGGCGGCCGCCGTCTTCGTCCACGTACTGAAACAGGCGCTGCCCGGGCAATTGATGGCAGCGCCGCACCAGCTTGGCGAGACGCTTGTCGTCGACTGCAATCTCGTGATCGGCACCGCCCTTGCCGCGGAATCTGAACAGTAGCCGGCCGTCGCGTATGAACTGCACATGGCGGTTCTTCAACGTAGTGAGTCCGTAGCTGTTGTTGTCCCGCGCATACTCGGCGTTGCCGATTCGAACCCAGGTCGCGTCGAGCAGGCTGACGATGACGGCGAGCACTTTCTCTCTCGGCAAGCCGGGCAGCGCAAGATCGTGGCGGAGCCGCAGTCGCAATCGCGGCAGCGCTTCGCCGAATTCGATCATGCGCTCGAACTTCGCCCCGTCGCGCAACACCCGCCACTCCGGGTGGTAGCGGTACTGCTTGCGCCGGCGCGCGTCGCGCCCGGTGGCCTGAAGATGTCCTCGAGGGTTGATGCAGATCCACACCTCCTCGTACGCTGGCGGGATTGCAAGGCGGGCGATGCGGGCGAGCTCCGCGGCGGCGACCACCGGCCGATGGTCGGGCTTGATGTAGGCGAAGGCCTTGCCCTTGCGCAGCCTCCGGATGCCGGGGTCGGAGTCGGATACGTAGACGAGCCCGGCCGCGACAGCCATTTCCGCTGCCTCGGCCATCAACTCGGTCACCGGCTCCGTAATCGCTCTAGGCAAGCGTAATCTCGCGTGTCGCCAGTCGGCGCTGATTCGCGGTCGCTCGCACCCCACTCGCTAAAGCGAGCGGGACCTGGCTCGCTGCTCACAGCGCAATCTCGGCTTTCGCCGCCCGCGTATCTTCCATGAGAAACCTTCCCTCGGCGAACGTGTCGGTCTTTCAGACCGCGGGCTTGCCGCAAGGGTTCAGTCGGGCGTGTAGCCACACCGGCCGCTCGTCAATCTTCGAAACCGCCGTTCAACCGAAGCTCGCGCGCAGTCTCTCCGCTAAGCAACTCGGCAAAGCGGCGCGCAAGCTCCGGTTGATGCGATTTGAAATAGACGCCAACCGCGTAGGTGGTCGCAAGCTCGAATTCGGCGGGCAGCGGTCCGACCAACGTGACTCCCGTGGTGTAGTTGATATCGGTCACCTGGGCGCAGTCGATGGTAGGAGACTCCACGCTCTGCGCGAGCTCGCGCATGGCCATCGAACCGTTTGGGTAGGAACGCAACCGCGGCTCGACCGCCTCGTAGATGCCGAGCGCATGCAGCACTTTCACGAAATGGACTCCTGCCGCCGCGCGCTCGGCATCCGCCACGTAGACCGCTGCCGAGGCGAGCATCAGCTTGCGCAATGGTTCGCGGCTGGAAATGTCCGGCAGCGAATCGCCCTCACGCACCGCGATCGCCGTTCGCACTCGTTCGAGCGGCGCGACGGTCCCCGGAAGCACGCGCCCGAATCGCGCCAACTCGTCGATCATGACTGCAGTAAGGATGATGACGTCGCACGGTTCTCCGGCGAGCACCCTTTCCTTGATCTCGCCTACCGCTCGGAAGGTGCCATGGATGCCGACACCGGTCTGGGCGAAGAATTGCGCCTGTAGCGATTCGACCAGGCCTTTCGAAGCCCCGGCGCTGAGAACATTAAGGTCCATGCTGTTGCCTTAGATTTCCCTCGGTGCCGAATTCATTCGGCGACCAAACTTCGCGGATTACTGCAGCAGCGCATGCGGCTTGTCGGGCACGAGCGACTCGTTCATGGTTTGCGCGTTGGACATCAGCAGCAGGGCATCGCCGTCCGGCGCGCTTTTCGCCGCGGCGTCGGTGCCCATCACCGATCCGGCGCCGGGACGATCGTCGACGAACGGTTGCCGAGCGCGACCTCGAGCCGCTGAGCAAGGAATCGCGCGTAAATATCCGTCGGGCCGCCGGCGGCGAAAGGCACCATGATCTTGACCGCCCGCGCGGGGTATTCCTGTGCCAGCGCTGGAAGGCCGGACATCACTGCCCGCCCGGCAACGAGCATCCCTACTGCACGTAACATGAAACCTCCTCCGGCTGTGCT
>DAIQRF010000136.1:0-6305 GCA_036786505.1 Casimicrobiaceae bacterium
CATTCGAGGGCGGGCTTCGGCGGGGACCCAGTGTCTTTTGACGACACTGGATTCCCGCCTTCGCGGGAATGACGGCGAAGAGATGTCGATGTTTCGCAATTTGCGAGTCGGGACCTAGGACTCGGTTTCGGAGCGACTTCGTTTGCCGGATGTATACGTCGCGGTCACGCCGCATCGATCGAGGCGCGTCGACAGGCCGTTATTCTCAAACTGGAGGGATTCATGGAACGTCGTTCATTTCTGAAAAAAGCCGGGGCCGGACTTGCTGCCGGCGCTGTCGCCGCGCCGGCGATCGGACAAGGCACCCAGCCCGAAGTCAAGTGGCGACTCGCATCGAGTTTTCCGAAGTCGCTGGATACGATTTTCGGTGGTGCGGAAGTGATTTCCAAGCGCGTCGCCGCCGCAACCAACGGCAAGTTCCAGATCCAGACCTTCGCCGGCGGCGAAATCGTTCCACCTTTCGGTGTCGTCGACGCCGTGCAGAACGGCACCGTCGAGTGCGCGCATACCGCGCCGTACTATTTCTTCGGCAAGGATCCGACGTTTGCCTTTGCCTGCGCGATACCGTTCGGCCTGAACGGACGCCAACAAAATGCGTGGATGTATCACGGCGGCGGGCTCGCCTTGATGCGCGAGTTCTTCAAGGATTACAACATCATCAGTTTTCCCGCCGGCAATACCGGCGCGCAGATGGGCGGCTGGTTCCGCAAGGAAATCAAGACGGTTGCCGATCTAAAAGGCCTGAAGTTTCGCATCGGCGGCACCGGTGGACTGCCGCTGACCAAGCTCGGCGTCGTGCCGCAACAGATCCCTGGCGGCGACATCTATCCGGCGCTGGAGAAGGGCACGATCGACGCTGCGGAATGGGTCGGTCCGTACGATGACGAGAAGCTCGGATTCTACAAGATCGCCAAGTACTACTACTATCCCGGCTGGTGGGAAGGCGGTCCCGAGCTCGATTGTTTCGTCAACATCAAGGCATGGGAAGCGCTGCCGAAGGACTACCAGGCGATCTTCGAGGCTGCGTGCTACGAGGCTAACATCGACATGGTCGCCAAGTACGACGCGCTCAATCCCGCCGCGTTGAAGCGGTTGATCGGCAACGGCGTCAAGCTGCTGCCGTTCTCGAATGACATCATGGCCGCGTGCTACAAGGCGACGCAGGAAACGTACGACGAGATCGCCACCAAAAATGCCAAGTTCGCGAAGGTCTATGGACCGTGGAAGAAATTCCGCGACGACCAGATTCAGTGGTTCAGTGTCGCCGAAAATCGGTTCGACAACTTCATGATCGCCGTGGAGCGGACGACGCGGCGCAAGTAAAGCCGCACCGGGCCCGGCCCGGATCGAACCACGACGCGCCCATCGCAGGATTCCCGGGCGCGTCTTTTTTTCTTCGCCGGAGTGCGCCAAAGGCGACCAAGGCACGGAGAGCGATCGATTGCGCCGGGGCCACGACGACTCATAGAACGCGACGCTGATCGGCGCAGGCGCTATTTCTTCTCTACCGGAGCCTTGGGCTCGCCGCCGAGCTCCTTTTCCAGCGCTTTCTCCGCCTCGTTCTGTTCGATGTTGATGCCGCCTCCGCCGGACGGCAGCCCGCCCTGAGCCGAGTCATCCTCGGGGACCACGATCTGGATCTTGCTCGGGTCGAAGACCTTTTCCTTGGCCTTGTAGACCATCACCATCTGCGGAAAGCTGATCACCAGCGCGACCATCAGCAGCTGGATCAGCACGAACGGCACCGCGCCCCAGTAGATCTGCCCGGTCGTCACGCGCGCGGTCAGTCTGCCGGTGAGCTTGTCGAGATAATCCTTGGCCGGCGCGACGCTGCGCAAATAGAACAGCGCAAAGCCGAAGGGCGGGTGCATGAACGAGGTCTGCATGTTGACACCGAGGAGCACGCCAAACCAGATCAAGTCGATGCCGAGCTTGTCCGCGACCGGGCCGACCAGCGGAATGATGATGAACGACAACTCGAAAAAATCGAGGAAGAACGCAAGGAAGAAAATCAGCACATTGACGACGATCAGGAAACCGAGTTGGCCGCCGGGCAGGTGCAGCAGCAACTGCTCGACCCACACGTGCCCGTTGACGCCGTAGAAGGTCAAGCTGAACACGCGAGCGCCGAGCAGGATGAACACCACGAACGTGGACAACTTGGCTGTGGTATCCATCGCCTGCCGCAGCAGCTTCCATGACAAGCGGTTGCGGACCAGCGCCATGATCAGCGCGCCGGTCGCGCCCATCGCGCCGCCCTCGGTCGGGGTCGCGACGCCAAGGAAAATGGTTCCCAGTACCAGGAAGATCAGGGCGAGCGGCGGTATCAGCACGAACACGACGCGCTCGGCCAGGCGCGACAGCAGCCCCAGCTTCAACAAGCGGTTGACCAGCGCAGCAAAAAATGCGACGCCGGTGCCGACGCTGGTCGCGACGACCAGCATTTCGTCGGTCGGATCGTCGGGGCCGTATTTCCAGTGCGCGTACGCGATCGCGGATGCCGCGGCGACGATCGTCAATATCAGCAGCGATCGCGTGCCGCCCGCGCCGCTGGGCTCGCGCAGCGTGCGCGCTTCCAGCGGCAGCGCCGGCGCCCAGCCGGGCTTGATCACGCAGACGCCCATCGCGTATACCGCGTAAAGACAGGCCAGCGTGATGCCCGGAATGAAGGCGCCCGCGTACATGTCGCCGACCGACTTGCCGAGCTGGTCGGCCATGATGATCAATACCAGCGACGGCGGAATGATCTGCGCCAGCGTGCCCGACGCGGCGATGACGCCGCTCGCGAAGCGCCGGTCGTAGCCGTAGCGCAGCATGATCGGCAGCGAGATCAGCCCCATCGAGATAACCGATGCCGCGACGACGCCGGTCGTCGCCGCGAGCAGCGCGCCGACGAATATGACCGCGTAGGCCAGCCCGCCGCGCACCGGTCCGAACACCTGCCCGATGGTGTCGAGCAGGTCCTCGGCCATGCCGCTTCGTTCCAGGATCAGGCCCATGAAGGTGAAGAACGGCACCGCCAGCAGCGTGTCGTTCGACATCACCCCCCAGACTCGCTCCGGCAGCGCCTGGATGAGCGAGGGCGTCAGCAAGCCGAGCTCGATGCCGACCAACGCGTAGGCGATGCCGACGGCCGCCAGCGAGAACGCGACCGGATAGCCGAGCAGCAGCACGACGATCAGCGTGACGAACATCAGCGGCGCGATGTTCTCGATCAGGAAGGCGGTCATCGCCTGGCTCTGTCGGTCTTCGCCGCCCCCGCCGCGATTTCCTCGGCCAGCGACGCCTCACCCCGCGCGCGCAGTATGTCTTCGGCGAGCTGCTCCTCCGCGGTCTTTTCGTAATGCTTTTCGGCCGGATCGGGAATCAGCCCCATCAAAAAGGCGACGCGCTTGATCAATTCGGAAATACCCTGCATCGCCAGCAGGAAAAAACCGACCGGCATCAGCAGCCGCGCCGGCCAGACGGTCAGTCCGCCTGCGTTGGTCGAAACTTCGTCGCGGACATACGCATCGACGAAGACCGGCCAGGCGAGCCAGCCGATCAGGATCGCCATCGGCAGCAGAAAGAAGATTGTTCCGAAAATGTCGATCCAGACTTGCGCCCGCCGCGAAAGGCGGGCGGTGATGACGTCGATCCGCACGTGCCCGTTGCGGAGCAGCGTATCGCCGGCCGCGCCGAGGAATATCGCCGAAAAAAGGTACCACTGGATTTCGAGATAGCTGTTCGAGCTGTAGTTGAAGGCCTTGCGCACCACCGCATTGGCGGCACTGATCAGCACGGTGACCAGGATCAGCCAATAGAGTGCATGGCCGATTCGCTCGGTAATGCGGTCGATCAGCCGCGAGAGCGACAGGAGGGCCGACACGGGAATTCCTCCGCAGAAGGTTGGCGGGATTCGATGCTGATGGCGCAAGCGCACCTGCCGCGTTGCACGCCACCACGCGGCTTCGGCGCGAGGCGCGCGCTGGCGCGAAGATTAACCTGACATCGGAGCCTTGGCAATCGGCGCCGACCGCCGCATTGCGCCGCGCCGGCTGCGGCGCCGCCAATGGTAAGATAACCATTTTTGCCCGATTCTTTTCCCATGCCGATCCGCAATCAGCCGTTAGCCGATGTCGACCCGGAGATCGCCGCGGCAATCAGCGCCGAGAACCGCCGCCAAGAAGAGCACATCGAGCTGATCGCTTCGGAAAACTACACCAGCGGTGCGGTGATGGAGGCTCAGGGCTCGCGCCTGACCAACAAATACGCAGAGGGATACCCCGGAAAGCGGTATTACGGCGGCTGTGAGTTCGTGGACGTCGCCGAGCAGCTTGCGATCGACCGTTTAAAAAAACTTTTCAACGCCGAGTTCGCCAACGTGCAGCCGCATTCGGGAGCGCAGGCGAATCAGGCCGTGTTTTTCGCCACGCTCAAACCCGGCGACACCGTACTCGGCATGTCCTTGCCGCATGGCGGGCATCTGACCCATGGCTCCCCGGTGAACATGTCCGGCAAATGGTTCAACGTCGTTGCCTATGGGCTCGAACCGGAAACCGAGCTTATCGACTACCAGAGCGTGGAGCGCCTGGCAAAAGAGCACAAGCCAAAGCTTATCGTCGCCGGTGCGTCCGCGTACTCGCGGGTCATCGACT
This sequence comes from Casimicrobiaceae bacterium, assembly GCA_036786505.1. Classification (GTDB taxonomy): domain Bacteria; phylum Pseudomonadota; class Gammaproteobacteria; order Burkholderiales; family Casimicrobiaceae; genus PALSA-1003. The sequence goes on from DAIQRF010000136.1 coordinate 4,638, forward strand.
GGGCGCGCTTTCGCGAGATTGCGGACTCCGTCGGCGCCTATCTGATGGTCGACATGGCTCATTACGCCGGCTTGATCGCCGCCGATGTCTACCCCACGCCGATCGGCATCGCGCACTTCGTCACCAGCACGACGCACAAGACGCTGCGTGGCCCGCGCGGCGGCTTCATCCTTGCCGGCAACGAGCACGAGAAGCTCATCAATTCGGCAGTCTTTCCCGGTTTGCAGGGCGGCCCGTTGATGCACGTGATCGCGGCCAAGGCGGTTGCCTTCAGGCAGGCGCTGTCGCACGAATTCAAGGTCTACCAGGCGCACGTGCTCGAGAATGCGCGCGTGCTGGCCACCGTATTGCAGGGGCGAGGGCTCCGGATCGTTTCCGGCGGTACCGATTCGCATCTGTTTCTGGTCGACCTGCGGGCGAAAAATATCACAGGCAAAGATGCCGAGGCCGCGCTGACGCGTGCGAACATTACGGTGAACAAGAACGCGATTCCCAACGATCCGCAAAAGCCTTTTGTGACGAGCGGGGTGCGCATCGGGAGCCCCGCCGTCACCACCCGCGGCTTCAGCGAGATCGAGTGCGAGGAGCTGGCGCATTTGATCGCTGACGTCCTCGATGCGCCGGCCGACGCCAAGACGCAGCAACGGGTGGCAGCGGGCGTGAAAAAGCTAACCACGAAATTCCCCGTCTACCGGTGATTCATCATCGAACGCCCAGTTGCCGGCGGCGGCCCGGCACGCGCTCAATGTTTCGACTGCCCCGATCGGGCAGGATCGCTCGGCGCAGACGATGAAATGCCCTTTTTGCGGAAGCGCGGAAACCCAGGTCGTCGACTCGCGGGTCTCGGAAGCCGGTGATTCGATTCGGCGCCGTCGCCGTTGCCTTGCGTGCCGGAAGCGATTTACGACGTACGAAACGGCGGAGCTGCGACTGCCTCAGATCGTCAAGCAAAATGGCATTCGCGCGGACTTTGACATCGATCGCATCCGTAACGGATTCCAGCGCGCCCTCCATAAGCGCCCCGTGCCGACCGAGTACGTCGACCAGGCCGTCGAGCGAATCGTGCAACAGGTGCTGGGCTTAGGCGAGCGCGAGATTCCGTCGCGTCAGGTCGGCGAAATGGTCATGCAGGAGCTCTACAAGCTCGACAAGGTTGGATACATACGCTTTGCCTCGGTGTATCGCAGCTTTCAGGACGTCGCCGATTTCAGGGATGCGCTGCAGGAAGTCGAGCCGGCGCCGCTACGGCGCAAGCCGCGCTAGCGTCGCGGCCGCGCAACTCGACCCCGCATCTGCTCCAATATGATCGCAGCGACGGATCGCGACATGATGACGCGCGCGCTCGCGCTCGCGGAACGCGGCTTGTTCACCACTACCCCCAATCCGCGGGTCGGCTGCGTGATCGCACGCGAGAGCCTGGTGCTCGGTGAGGGCTGGCACGAGCGCGCCGGCGACGCCCATGCCGAGGTCCGTGCACTGGAAGACGCGCGAACCCGCGGCAACGATGTGCGGGGCGCAACGGCGTACGTCACGCTGGAGCCGTGCAATCACCAGGGAAGGACGCCCCCTTGCACCGGGGCGCTGCTCGGGGCCGGAATCAAGCGCGTGGTGTCGGCAATGAACGATCCGGACCCAAAGGCAGCCGGAGGCGCCGATCGCCTGAAAGCC
>DAIQRF010000137.1:0-2511 GCA_036786505.1 Casimicrobiaceae bacterium
CAGCCATGTGCATCGGTGGCGGTCAGGGAATCGCCGCGATTATCGAGCGGATGTAAGTCCTGCGCGTCGTAGCGCGCAGCGGCTCGTGATTCAGGCTAGTGGTCGAAGCCGATTTCGCGCAAAAACGCGCCCCGGTCCTGCGCGCCGGGCCAAGTCAACGTGAACACTGCGCAAATTCGCTCCCGGAAACTCGGTTCACTTGTCTTGCCTTATACTGCTATTAATTCGTGGTCGATCGCCGCCGCATGCCCCCCACTACACGCAACCTCGTCGTCCTGTTCGCGGACATTTCCGGCAGCACCAAACTCTACGAATTTCTCGGGAATGCGGATGCATTGGCGACGATCGACCGCTGCCTGGCGATCGTAAAGCGTGTTTGCGTAGACTTCGACGGCCGCGTCGTCAAGACCATCGGCGACGAGGTCCTGGCCGTCTTTCCCGCCGCCGATGGCGCGGCGCAGGCAGCCATCGAAATCCAGCTGCGAAATTCCAAGCAGCGCACCAGCCGCGACACTCCGGTCGCGATGCACATCGGATTTCATTCCGGACCGACCATCGAGGATGAAGGCGACGTATTCGGCGACGCGGTCAACGTTGCCGCACGCCTGACGGCATTCGCCGCCGGCGGACAGATATTCACCTCGGCGCAGACTGCCGCCGAGCTGTCGCCGGCGCTGCGCGCGCGGACGCGCGACCAGGATTCCCACACGCTGCGAGGCAAGGAGCAGGATGTCGCCATGTTCGAGCTGACCTGGGCGGAGTCCGAGGAGGAGCTAACCGCAATGTCGCCTCGTGTTGCGGTTGCTCCGGCGAAGGTCAAGCTGACGCACGGCGCACGCGAAATCGAGCTCGGCGAGGCACGATCGCGCTTGACCCTCGGACGCGATATCACCAACGACGTCGTGATCGCCGACCGCAAGGCCTCGCGCATGCACGCTCATATCGAGCGACGGCGCGACAAGTTCGTGCTTATCGATCACAGTTCCAACGGAACCTGGGTGACGGTCGAGGGCAAGACTGAAATCACCTTGCGCCGCGAGGAGCTGATCCTGCGCGGGCGCGGCCACGTCAGCTTCGGCCATGCGTTTGCCGACGACCCGGCTGAGGTCCTGGCCTTCGCCTGTCTTGATTGAACCGCCCGGCGCGGGTTGCGTGCGCCGGTCCACACTTCCGCACGCAAGAACCTAGCGCTCGCGAGAACCCGCATATGACCTGGTCGATTGTCGCGCGTGACCCGAACGGCGCCTTGGGCGTGGTCGTCGCCAGCCGCTTTTTTGCGGTCGGGGCGCTCTGCCCTTATGCGCACAGCGGTGTCGGGGCGCTGTCGACGCAGGCGCTGCTCAACCCGCTTTACGGCCCGCGCGGGCTCGCGTTGCTGTCGCAAGGCATGACGCCGACCGAGGTGGTGCGCGCACTCCTGGCCGACGATGGCGGGCGCGAGCATCGCCAGTTCCACCTGGTCGATGCTGAAGGCAACGTCGCCGCCCACACCGGCATCCAATGCCTGGAATGGAGCGGGCAACTGGCGGGCGACGGTTTTTCGGTTGCCGGGAATATGCTCGCCGGACCGCAGGTGCTCGAGGACACGACGCAGGTCTACGATGCCGCGCGCGACCTGCCGTTCGCCGAGCGCTTGATCGCGGCGATGATTGCCGGCGAGGCCGCTGGTGGCGACAAGCGTGGCAAGCAGGCCGTTGCGCTCCTGATCTGCACCACCGAAGCGTATCCGTTCCTCGATCTGCGAGTCGACGATCACCCCGAGCCGCTCGATGAATTGCAACGGCTTTATGTCAAGAGCCTCGAGCGCTATCAACCCTTTGTCGCCTGCCTTCCCGGCCGTGCGCGGCCGGCGGGGGTCACCGACCGCGCTTCGATCGAGGCGGAGATCCTCAACTTTCACGCCGCCCGGATGCATCGCAAGCAATGAGCGCGCTGCTCGATGTTCGCGCGCTCAAGACCTTCTTTCAGGTCGAGGGCGGCGAGTTCCCGGCGGTCGACGGCATCAGCTTTTCGATCGATCCGGGACGAACGCTGGGCATCGTCGGCGAGTCCGGTTGTGGCAAAAGTGTGACCGCGCTGTCGATCATGGGCCTGGTGCCGCGCCCGCCCGGACGGATCGCCGGCGGCGAGATCCTGTTCGACGGGGTCGATCTGCTGCAGCTTTCGACGGCCGCACTGCGCGAGCTTCGCGGCGATCGCATCTCGATGATCTTTCAGGAGCCGATGACCTCGCTCAACCCGGTGCTGACGGTGGGCGAGCAGATTGTCGAAGGCATCCTGCGTCATCGGCCGATGAGCCGCGATGCGGCGAAGGATCTGGCGATCGGGATGTTGCGGATGGTTCACATTCCATCGCCCGAGCAGCGCTTCAGCGATTATCCGCATCGGCTGTCGGGCGGCATGCGGCAGCGGGTAATGGTCGCGATGGCGCTCGCGTGCAAGCCGAAGCTGCTGATCGCCGATGAGCCCTCGACCGCGCTCGACGTCACCATCCAGGCGCAGATACTCGAC
>DAIQRF010000137.1:2521-6288 GCA_036786505.1 Casimicrobiaceae bacterium
GATGCGCACGCTGCGCGCGGAAACCGGCACCGCGATCATCCTCATCACTCACGATCTCGGTGTCGTCGCCGAGCTCGCCGACGATGTGGTGGTGATGTACGCCGGCCGCATCGTCGAGCGCGCCACCGTGGTGGCGCTGTTCGCCGAGCCGCAGCATCCGTACACCGTCGGGCTGCTGGGCTCGATACCCAGGCTCGATATCGAACAGGATCGGCTCGCCGCGATCGAGGGCCAGGTGCCCAACCCTCTTGCGCTCGCCGGCCTCGTTTCGGTGTGCATCTCGCTGTCGCTCGGAGCGCCGATCGGTTTGCTTGCCGGTTACGTCGGCGGCTGGGTCGATGCCCTGATCTCTCGTATTACCGACGCGATGCTTGCGTGCCCGTTTCTCATCCTGGCCATCGCGCTTGCGGCCTTTCTCGGCCCCAGCCTCACCAACGCGATGATCGCCATCGGCATCTCGGCGACGCCGGTATTCATCCGCCTGACGCGCGCGCAGGTGCTGGCGGTCAAAGTCGAGGACTACGTCGAGGCTGCACGCGCGGTCGGCAACTCGCATCTGCGCATCGCGCTCCGCCACATCCTGCCCAATGTCGTCGCGCCCTTGATCGTGCAGGCGACGCTGGCGATCGCGGCTGCGGTCATCGCGGAAGCGAGCCTGTCATTTCTTGGCCTGGGGCAGCAGCCGCCAGCGCCCTCCTGGGGCAGCATGCTCAACACCGCCAAGAACTACATCGACAATGCGCCGTGGATGGCGGTATGGCCCGGTCTTTCCATTTTTCTGCTGGTGCTGTCGTTCAATCTCGTCGGTGACGGCTTGCGCGACGCGCTCGATCCACGGCACAGATAACGCCGGGTACCACAGATTCGTCATTCCCGCGAAAATGAGCCCGAAGGGCGAAGTTTCGAGGAACGGCCAAGCGGGAATCCATTGTCCTTTGACCGCCAAACTTGGATCCCCGCCTTCGCGGGGATGACGAAGCAAGGATGCGCCCGCAGCGCAGGTCAGCGGCTTGACGTTCGCTCCGACGCCTGTGTCGCGGCAGAGCTTGTAGCAGCGATTGTGCGGGCGTCGGCAACCCGCGCTATCATCGTCGTTCCTGCATCGAGGAGGCAACGATGAAGCTCACAGGCTCCTGCCATTGCGGCGCGGTCAAATTCACGCTTGACTCGCATACTCCGCAACCGTTCATGCGCTGCTATTGCTCGATTTGCCGCAAGACCGCGGGCGGCGGCGGCTATGCGATCAACATCATGGGTGAGACGGCATCGCTCAAGGTGTCTGGCGCCAAGAACGTCGCCGTGTACCGCGCCCGGATCAAGGACAAGGGAGCGAAGCGCGGCACCCGCGGTAGCTTGTCGCCCGCGCGCCGCCATTTCTGCGCCAAATGCGCGAGCGCGCTATGGGTGTGGGATCCGCAATGGCCGGAATGGGTCTATCCCTTTGCGTCGGCGATAGACACGCCGCTGCCCAAGCCAAAGCAGGACGTCGAGCTCATGCTCAACTACGCCGCGTCGTGGGCGGACATCCCCACGGGCCGCGCGCATAAGCATTACCGCGAATATCCCAAGGAATCCATCGCCGGGTGGCACAAAAAGCACGGGCTGGAAGTCCGCTAGCGCGTCGCCGCGGAATGAAGCCGGCCTTAGCGGGACCGTGCCGGATCGTTTTCGGGCAGGACATCGGCGGCCCAATCGCTCTTTTTCCAGTTCGGCACCGGCGTTTCGCATCCGGCTTGGGGCACGAAAGTCGAGCGCTCGACCCGCTGATACTTGTGGACGTATCGGGGACAATTCGGGAACACACGAGCCACGGCCACCCGGACGATGAATTGCGCCTCCGCGTAATCGGCCTGTAACGGGTCGTCGATGGAAATGCTGGCCTCTCCCGAGAGGCGTAACCGGCGCTGCCGCTCGAAATCGATGAACAGCATCCCGACGCGCGGATTCTGCGCTACGTTGCCCATCGAAAGAAACATGCCGTTGCCGTCGTAGTTCGGGAACGCCAGGGTGACCGCATCGACGACGCGAACGAAACCGGCCTCGCCCCCTTTGTACGAGCAGCTCGGCTGACCGGCCTCGTCGGTCGTGGCGAGAAAAAACATGTCGAGCGACTCGATGAATGCCTTGTCGGCGTCGCCGATACGATCGACCACCAGCCGCCGCTCGATGCGGTCAGCCAGCCGACGGGTGTCGAAGCGGTCCTGCAGCTCGCGGCTGCCCTGATGATAAAAATCGCTCATGTTTTCGGTGGTGGATGAATATTGTCCACCCAATGCACCTGTTCGGGATTCGGCTCGACCGCCGGAATGTCGAGATTCACGACCACGGGTTCCTGACCGCTTCGGACCAGAACGCACGAAAGCGGTTGCTCGTCGCTGCCATTGATCTCCTGGTGCGGCACGAACGGAGGAACATAGATGAAGTCTCCCGGACCCGCTTCGGCGGTGAACTCCAGCCGATCGCCCCATTTCATGCGCGCCTTGCCGCTGACGACATAGATGACGCTCTCGACCGGCCCGTGATGATGCGCTCCGGTTTTCGCGTTGGGGTGGATCACGACCGTTCCCGCCCAGAGCTTTTCCGCGCCGGCGCGCGCCGCGGTGATGGCTGCAGCGCGATTCATGCCCGGCGTCTGCGGCGTATTGACGTCGAGCTCATCGGCATGCACGACGCGAACGCCATGCAAGCGCCACTTCGATTCTGTTGCATTCGGCATTACGCCTCCTCCAGTTTTCGCCCCGCTCCGACGCCAGGCTTGCGACCGCCTGTTGAAGCACTGTCGTCTCGCATCGGGTACTCCACAACAAGCGGCAACGCCTGTCGCGGAAGGACGAAGCGCGCAAAAACGCCGCGGCCGGAACGCGCGGCCTTTTAACGGACGGCGAAACGTAGTTTATGTCAAACGCACGACGCGGGGAGTAAAATCCGAGCGAACGCCGCGCGCCATCTGTCATGGCGCCGAAGTAGCGCATCGATACGGCAGCAAAGCGCTCACCGCGAGCGCTTGCTACAATGCCGATCCCGCAAACGAGGAGTTTCCATGACCATCTCGATGTACCAGGCGTCGGTGCCGGTGTTCGTCCGCATGCTGAACAATCTCAATGGCATTCTCTCCAAAGCAGCCGCGCACGCTCAGGCGAAGAAAATCGACGAATCGGTGCTGCTCAACGCGCGCCTGAGCCCGGACATGCTTCCGCTGACCAAGCAGGTGCATATCGCGACCGACTTCGCGCGCGGCACCGGCGCGCGCCTGGCCGGCACCGAGATGCCCGCGTACGAGGACAACGAGAAAACTTTCGCCGAGCTGATGGCACGCGTCGAACGAACACTCGAATATCTGCAAACCCTCCAGGCGGCGCAAATCGACGGCTCGGAAGCGCGCGAGATCGTCCGCCCGGTCCGCGGCGAGCCGAAGAAGTTCACCGGCATCAACTACCTGCTGCAGTACGCACTGCCGAATTTCTATTTCCACACCACGACGGCGTACGCGATCCTGAGGCACAACGGCATCGAGCTCAGCAAGACCGATTTCATCGGCGCGCTGGATTGATCGACGTATCGGAACCGTCCGCGTGTCGTAAGCAACCGCTTGCGTCGAGACGTGCCGGTCCGCACTACGATCGCGCGGACGGGCTCGCCGCCTCCGGCCATCGACAATCCTTTAGCTGCTGGCGCAGGATGAGCTTGGAGAGTTTGCCCGTCGCGGTGTCGTCGTGGTACGAATCCGCATGGCGCAGCAGCGCCGAGATCAAAGCGGCATCTGCGTC
>DAIQRF010000138.1:0-6284 GCA_036786505.1 Casimicrobiaceae bacterium
CGGGTCCCACAGCGGACTTCGCGGACGCTCGATCACTTGGGCGCGTACTGCATTTGATCGGGAACGAAAAAAATCACCAGCGCCATAACGGCTAAATCAAACCTGTTGTCTGGAAAGGGAAGCGCCATAGCGTCGCCTTGGCGGAACTCTGCCATGCGCGTAGCAGGTCGCGCCCGCGCGTACTTGAGCTGCCCCTCGGACGGGTCGATCCCTTGAACCTCGGCAGGCGCACACTTTTCGACGACCAGCTCGGTGAAGGCGCCGTTGCCGCAGCCGACATCGACCCATCGCAAGCCGGGGCGAGGCGCTATCCAATCAAGGAAGATTTGGCCTGCGAGCCTGCTCCAGGCTCCCATCATCCGCTCGTAGGCAGCCCCGTCGTCGAAGCGGATTTGATGCTCGGCCATCAGACTCTCTTTGGTTCGGATAACGGCTCACGAGAACATAGCATTCTACTCAGGAGGAAATCTTTCAAACCATTTTGAGTGATGATTTTCGGCGGTGGAGGGTAACCCGGACGCAGTGATAGGTCGATGCTCGGTGGAAAAGTGCATGACCCCCGCGCAGTTCGCCGAAACGAAAAATCTCGGGCCGTCCCGCCCCTCCGCGTCGCTCTATCGCGAGCGTATGATTTATACTGACTGAGCAGTCTGGCTCTCCCAAGAAAGTACTCGCGACCGACCACTTCTGGCGCAAAGCGGCCGTTCAACCGCAATCAGCGTCGCGTGACTCATAAGATTTGGCATAAATCCCTATCAGTCCGGCAAAAAGCCGTTGCTCGCAGGATTGCCGCGGTACCAGCCAATTTCCATAAACGTTTGATTTACGGATGTTCGCTTTTGAGCGGGGCGCATTGTGAGAGTATGAAGATCCTGGCTGCACTCGGTCGTATTCTAAGGTACTTGGTGCGCGTCGGCGAGCGGTCGAGCGCGACCTTTCAGCGGTGCATTTCACCGAGGAGAGTTGGAAGCGTTTGAGTTCCATTTTGCACCTGGTTTTCCTGTGCTGTTGCCGAAACGCGACAGTCGCGAATGCACAATAGTTCCTAAAAATGCTTTGCCAGATCGGCGACTAAAACGCATGGCCATCTTGAAGGCCCTCCAGAGGCAAATGGAATGAAAACGACGCGGTATAAATTAATTGGGTCGACGGCTTCTCCGTATGCCATCAAGTTACGTGCGCTGATGCGGTATCGAAGGATCCCCTTCGATTGGATTATCATGACCAAGGAACTCCGGAAGCAGACCGCGCATCTGCGGCCCAATCTAATTCCAGTGCTGCAATATCCTGACGGCACATTTCACGGTGAAACCAGCACGCTCGCCTATGATCTCGAGGCGCGCCACGAGGAGCGGTCTGTGTTTCCACCGGACAGGGCGCTCGCTTTCCTCTGCGATCTTCTCGAAGATCTCGCCGATGAGTGGGCGGTGAAACCCCTGTTTCTTTACCGATGGTGGGATCCCGAAGATCAAGCCTATGTTTCGCGATGGGCAGGGGAAGAGTGGTCAACCTCCGAAGCCGCAACGGGAAGCGCTGAAGAGATTCACGAATTCCGCCGCCGGCAGATTTCGCGCATGTCTATTCTTGGCGCCACCGCCGAAAACAAGCCGCTGCTGGAGGAAAGTTACCGCCGGATATTGGCGGCCTTCGAACCACATGTGGCAATGACCAATTATCTTTTCGGCAGCCGGCCGTCGCTCGCCGATTTTGCGTGGTTCGGACAGCTCAGCGAAATGGCGACCGACCCAACGCCTATGCGGATTTTGCGGGAGAGGGCACCCTTCACCGATCACTGGGTCCGGCGTCTGGACGACGCGTCGGGCGTGGACGGCGAATGGTATCCACGGGAACGCGTCCTCAACGGGTGGGTTGAGGCGCTTCTGCGGATTGCGGGCGAACTGTACCTGCCGTTCCTCGTCGCCAATGCGGAGGCTTTTGCGCGTGGTCTTGAGCGGTTGGAGATCGAGGTGTGGGGCCTACCTTACGCTTTGGCGCCGTTCAAATATCAGGTGAAATGCCTCCATCAGCTTCGTGATAAATTCGCCGAGCTGGATGTCGGGGATCGCGACACGCTGCAACCGATTCTCGCGCGTACCGGCTGCTGGGAACCTCTCCTAGGGAAATAGTCATCGCGGATCCGGACCCCATCTATCAGCCATGCTTCCGGTGGCGGCTGCCGAGCGCGGCCGCAATTCCTTCAGGGTTCTGGATGCGCTCGATCAGCATGTCGATGCGATCGCCTCCCCAGAACAGCTCGCCGTTGAAGACCATGGTGGGGACGCCAAACACACCCAGCGCTTCGGCCTCGTCAATAATGCGATCATGCTCGGCGCGTGCCGGTCCTTCGGCGTAGGCTTGAAAATCCACGGCCGATCCGCCGACCGAGGCGATCACGCCTGCTATGGCCGAAAGATCGTCGATCTCCAGATCGTGGCTCCAGAAGCGCCGGAATACCGTGTCATGATAGGGACGGAAGAAGCCGTGGCGCTGGGCGAACAGCATGCCGATGCTGGAATAGAAGGCATCGTAGATCCGGCGCGGGCCCTTCATGGTGAGGCCCTGAGCGTTGGCGAAGCGCCGCGCATCCATATAGGCATAGCGTACCTTACGCCAGAAATGAGGCGTGCGCTCCTCGACTGTCCCCATGAATTCCGCGACGCGCAGCGTATAGGGAAGCCACTCCAGCTCGACGCCGTGCGTCTGTTCGAGCTCGAACAGGCGCTTGTTGGCGACAAAGACGTAAGGGCTTTTGTAGTCCGTGTAGATTCTCACGCGCGGCTTCTCCATCGCGTTCCTTTCTGTGTCAGAACTTCTCGCGCCGGATCGAGATGCCGGCGCGTTCGCGATCCCACGTATCCCCCGTAACGCCCTCGGCGCGCAAGACGTGTTTCTCGACCTTGGCGGTAGGCGTTTTCGGCAATTCGTCGATGATGCGAACGTAGCGCGGGATCATGTGGTGCGCCACGCGCGGTCGAAGGTGGTGGATAATTTCTTCTGGTTCGATCGTGGCACCAGCGGCCGGCGCCAGCACAACCATCACTTCGTCCTCGGAGTGCTCACTCGGCACGGGGATGGCGGCCGCCTCGCGCACGGAGGGATGACTGAGCAACTCGACCTCGATTTCAAAGGAAGAGATGTTTTCGCCGCGGCGGCGGATTGCGTCCTTGAGGCGGTCGACGAAGTGGTAGTCGCCGTCGGCGTCGCGGAAAAACGCGTCGCCGGTGTGAAACCAGCCGTTGCGCCAGGCGTCCGCGGTCGCCTGCGGATTGGCGTTGTAGCCGTGGTTCATGGCCCACGGCGCTTCGGTGCGCAGGATCAGTTGCCCGACTTCGCCGTTCTTTACGATGCAGTCCTGTTCATCGACCAGCCGAACCTCGACGCCCGTGCGCGGCCGGCCGCAAATATTATCCTTGACCGGATTGGCGCGGGAAATCAGCGGCGTGCATATCTCGGTCATGTTGAACAGCGTGAAGAAATCGACGCCGAAACGTTCGTGGAATGGCTTTCCGCTTTGGCCGAGCGGCACGATGAATACCATGCGCAATCTATGGTCATGGTCCCTCGGGCTCGGCGGTTGCTTCAGGAGGAAGGTCGCCATCGCGCCGAGCAGGAAGGCCGACGTAATTTGCAGTTCGCGTACCTGGTCCCAGAAAGCCTCGGTGCGGAAATGGCTGACCACGCCGATCGAGCTTCCTGCGCACAACGAGACTGTTGCAGTGAAGGCGCCGCCGATGTGGAAGATCGGCATATGGACCAGTTGCCGGTCGTTCGGCATCAGGCAATTCCAGGCGTCCGGTCCCACGCAGGAAAAAGCATGCATGTAGGAGGACAACACGCCCTTCGAGCGTCCGGTTGTGCCTGAGGTGTAGATGATCGACTGCGTGTCGGAGGACTGGATCGGCTTCGGCGGGATTGGCGGCGGTGCCGACGGTTTCGTGATCGCGGAAACGCCGCGAAGCGCCACATCGCCATTCAACGATATGGCCTCATCGGAGGAGCAAACGACCGCCTTTAGCGTCGCTGGTGCTGCGGCAAGGACGCGGGCGAGCACGCTGTCATGTACGATCGCGATCCTGGCACCGGCATTATGCAGCACATGTTCCAGCGACGAGCCCTTGAGCGCCGGATTGACCGGCACATAGACCGCACCGAGATAATTGGCCGCGAACATGACCCGCAACGCTAGCGGGCAGGTCGGCAACACCAATACGACATGATCGTGCTGGCGGACGCCAAGCTCGTGCAGATTACCGGCAAGGCTTGCGACCTGCTCCAGCGTTTGCGCGAAAGTCCAGCGCTCGCCGCCCTCGAAGGCCGCGAATATCTCGTTCGGCTTGGTCTTGGCATGGCGTTCGAGCGCATAGCGCAAGACGCAAACATCTGCCGGATAAGTGCCTCCCGGCACATAGTCGGCTGACAGCGGGATTGGGTCCTCGTGGCCGTTCCGCATCCTAGGCTTTCGTCAGGTGATATCGATTGAGGTCGGCATCATGGGTCATGGCCCAATAGTCGACGAAACGCCAGGGCATCGCAGAAAACACCCGACCGCTCTTGTTGCGGTAATAGGTTGTCATGCCCGGGTGGGTCCAGATCATCGCTTCATGTTCGGCATCGACCTTGCGGACATAGTTGTCGTGAATCTCCTGGCGAACGTCGATCGCGGCAATTCCGCGCTCGATCATCTCGACCAGGCAGGCCGATATATAGCGACTCTGGCATTCGGACTGAAAGATCACGCTTCCGCCGTGTGCTGGACCCGAATTGGGGCCGAGCATGCAAAAAAGATTCGGGAAGTCTGGGACGGTGAGGCTAAGATAGGCCGTCGGATTGTCGCCGGTCCATTTGTCGCGGAGATTCCTCCCGCCGCGGCCGGTGATGTTGAGTCGCGCCGCCATCTCGGTGACTTTGAAGCCGGTCGCAACCACGATGATATCGTACGGCCGTTCCTTTCCGTCCTTGGTCAAAATGCCGTCGCGCGTGAACCGGTCGATCTCGTCTGAAACGAGCTCCACGTTCGGCTTCATAAGCGTCTTGAACCAGCCATTGTCGAGCAGGATGCGTTTGCCATAGGGCGGATAAGTCGGCACGCATTTCTCGATCAGGTCCGGGCGATCCTTCAATTCCGACAGGACGAAGTCGGTGAGTTCCTCGCGGTGTCGGTCATTGCCTTTGTTGACCGCGCGATCGGGGTGCGGCCAGGCGGGGTCTTTGCGCAGGGACGGCAACAGGCCATCGCCGTAACGCCAGAACATGTTGAAGCGGTACCATTGGACGTAAAACGGCAGATGTGCGAGCAGCCACTGCGCGCCTTCGGTGATCGGATCGGAATAGCCTTTGACCGGCCGCGCCCATTGGGCCGTCCGCTGAAACACGGTCAGCGATGCCACGCGATCGGCAATGGAGGGTACGAGTTGCATTGAGGTTGCGCCGGTGCCGATCACGGCGATGCGCTTGCCGTCCAGCTTGACGTCGTCCGACCATAGCGCCGAATGCAGGATGAGGCCCCTGAAATCCTCCTCGCCCTTGAAATGCGCGCGAGAGGGATCGTTGAGCTGGCCGATAGCGCTGACCAGCACCGTCGATTCGAACGTTTCCTCGCCGTCTTTCGTCTTCAGGGTCGAGATCCAGCGCCGTTTGCCCTCATCCCAGCGCGAAGACGTGAGTTGCGTGTTGAGGCGCAGATACTCGCGGATGCCGTATTCAGCCGCGACTTTCTTTAGATAGTCGAGCAGTTCCTCGCGCTGGCAGAAATAGCGGGTCCAGGCGTTTCGCGACCCGAAGGAGTAGGAATAGGAATGGTTCGGCGTGTCGACGCCGCAGCCGGGATAGCGGTTGACGTACCATGTGCCGCCGAGTTCGGCGTTCTTCTCAACAATAGTGTAGCGGATGCCGAGATGCCCGAGTGCCACAGCAAGCGCGATGGCGCAGACGCCGGCGCCGACGATCAGGACATGATGATGCGCAAGAGTCTGGTCCGCCGGGCGTTGGCGCCAGCGCGCTTCGCGCGGGACAAAGCCCATTTCCTCCCGCATCAGCGGGGCGTATTCGGGCGCGACGTTCTCGCCGAGGCAGGCGCGCATCATTCTCAGGATCAGTTCGTCGCCGGGATCCGTGATGACTGGCTTTGGGGTGCCCTGGGCGAATAGCCTTACGACCGCAGCGCGGATTTCATTCTGGATCTGCGCGGGCACTCCGGCGTCGGGATCGGGAATCAGGCGCACGTCGCGCTTGGGCTTGTAGTGCGGTTCCAGCCAGCGCTCGTCGCCGGTCATATGTAGCAGCAC
>DAIQRF010000139.1:0-6231 GCA_036786505.1 Casimicrobiaceae bacterium
CGGCTTACCAATCGGCCATTTGAACTGAACGTAGGCAATGTCTTCGCCGCTCCTTCGCGAAGCTCTTTAGCCATTCACGAACCGGCTCGTTGCCGACCTTTGATCGGAAGAAGACGGCATCCAGCCGTTTCGACACAGGCATAGGGTAATTGTACCTTTTGCGGTACATATGTCAACATCCTGTTCATACCGGCAACAAAGCGACAAAGGCGCTCCCGCAATTCATCTTGGCTCAGGTAGTCTACGCACGGCACATTCGTCGGACGGTTCCCGCCGTTACCAAGCGAAACGCTCTTAATATTTGGCGGCCCGTCACGCGGTTTGGTTTGAGTAGTCGCGGACCCCTGGTGTAGAAAAAAACTCACATGGCTAACTCGGAAGGGTTTTGGTCGTACGTACACGCCGACGATGAAGCGGAGGGCGGACGCATCTTGCGTCTCGCGAGGGACGTGGCGGGCCAGTTCGAGATGTTGACGGGCGAACCCCTCACGCTCTTCCTTGATAAAGATGCGATCAAATGGAGTGATAATCCATCGAAGCGGGCTTCACTCATCGCTTCGGAGTGCGCCCAAGACGGCGTTGTCGTGCTCTTTGTATATCTGTTCCAACTCTTTCCGAACCTTGCTCGCAACGCGAGCGCTGTTCTTCCAGACGAATTGTTTCCTGTTCGCTCCTGCCTGCCTCGACCCTCGCTGCCGCAACAATTTTCTGCTCAATTTCTGGCAGATATTGAGATCAGTGGCGCGCCGAGCGTCTATTTTATTTTCACGAACGAAGCGGCGCGGCCGTGCAACGCGCGCGCAAAGTTGACGATGCTCAGCTCCGGTTCGGGCTGCTTAAAGGTCCCTTTAATTCCAGTGGTAGCATTCGAGGTGAAGAAACACGCCGCATCGTACAGGCGCTCGCGAACAAGCCGTTCGCATACCAATTCGTATCGCTTCGCGTAGGAGCGCCCTTGAAACGCTGGATCAACCCGAAAGGGCGATAAAGCAATGTCCCTCGTCGGCACAGCGGAGCCTGCGTGGTCTTCCAGCATAAAGAGGTAGCCGAGCCAGGGTTTTTGCGAGGGCTTAAAGATGCCTTTGGCGTAAGCGGCCCAAAAATCTGTCGCATTGCCGAGAGCCTCTTCGACTCGGTTGTTGAAATTGTTGCCGAAACTCCCGACTTGCGACTTGACTTCGATGGCCGCGACCAAATCGTTCCCGCAGACGACCAGCAGATCCCATTCTTTGCTCGGTCGAAAATATCCCGGAAGCGTCCGCGCTTTCTTCAACGTGCAACAGACTTCGGCATCCGGCAGACCCGCGTTTTTCACGATGGCCGCGATCATTTTGACAAAGCCATCCGCGTGCTTGCCGCCGGTCACGCTAGCGCGATTGCCTGCGTCCTTCTGTCCTGATGCAGAGCCTTGCCGCTTATGTTGATGGGCGCGTGTCGCCCAAAAATGGCGGACCGCCTTTCGCAGTTCCTTCTGTACGTCTAGCGGCACCCCATCTCCCGGGCAGCTGACCTATTCATGCAGTCGGATCGTATGGCTTGCGAACAGCTTGGGCATTTCATTGTCGAGTCTCTGCGCAGCCGCCTGGAAGTAGGCAGGATCGACCTCGATTCCAATGCTGTTTCGCCCCCACTTTGCAGCGGCAAGAGCCGTTGTGCCGGTCCCCATGAATGGGTCGAGTACTGTGTCGCCGACAAACGAAAACATGCGCACAAGTCGTTCCGCGAGCTCGATCGGATACGGTGCTGGATGGTGCCGCGTTGAGGCCCCCGTGACGCCTGTCCAGATTTGCTGGAACCAAACTTTGTGTCGTTCCGCGGGGATAAGGCTCAAGATGCGCGTCGCGAGCGACGGGCTGCGATAGCCGCCCGGCTTCCGCTCCATCAAAATGAACTCGATATCATTCTTGATCACTGAATTCGGCTCATACGGTTTCCCGAGAAACCCACCACCGTTACCGGACGCCTCGTACATGGCGTTTGCAATCTTGTGCCAGATAATCGGGGCAAGGTTCGAGAAGCCGATTCCGCGGCAGTGCTCCTGAATTGATGCATGGAGCGGAATCACGGTGTGTTCGCCATTGTTCTTCCGCCGTGAGAGGCACACGTCACCGACTACACATACGAGCCGCCCGCCAGGCACGAGCGCGTCAAAGCAGGCCTGCCACACGCGGTCTAGCTCAAGCACGAATTCCTCGTAGTCCGCGATGTATCCCATCTGATCCGGGTGCTCGCGGTAGTCCTTTAGAGTCCAATACGGTGGCGAGGTAACGACAAGGTGGACGCTGTTCGGCGGTAGTCGGTCGAAGCTTCGTGAGTCATGGCGATACAGGTCATGCGCGGTCGGGATTTGGGAAATGCGTTCCTCAATCGCGGCCACAACGCCCGGGTCTCTGGCCAAGCGCGGAAGGTCCGTCTGGTGGTCCGTAATCCGTCCGACCTCGGCAGGAACCCACTGCTCCGCCTCGAAGGCAGAGGATACAAAAGGTTCTGCCGGTTTATTCATGGACTCATTATGGCAGTAGGGATCGAGCGGTTCCAGCACAACTAATGGATGATGGGGTAAGTCTCAGCGTTCGCTGAACACTTTGTTGACATGGATGTGACAATACCTCACCGGTTGTCAACGTTTTCCGGAATCGGAAGTGCCGAGACTTGAGCACCGGTTGTTCTTGGATTTTCAGAGGGAGACTCGGCGATTTTCACCGTCATAGTCTTAGGCGAGAAATGCATCATGCACGCCGTATCGCTTCGTGTCTGTTCGGCGAACGCTGGGACTCAGGTGTTGAGCGAACGCTGAGACTTACCCGATGACGGTTAATGGCGAGCGGGTTCGCTGCGGTTTCTGATTTCGGCCTCGGCATTGTGGACTTTCGCTGGCACGATCTGCGGCACACCTGGGCGAGCTGGCACGTGCAAACCGGCACGCCGCTGTACGCATTGCAGGAGATGGGTGGCTGGGCGAGCCAGGCAATGGTGGCACGGTATGCGCATCTTGCCGCGGAACACTTGGCGCCCTATGCGGATCGCCTCTGTGCTTTGCGCGCCGTCGCGGCGGAAAGCGACGGCACAAATAAGGCAAGCCCGAAAAACGAAGGGCTCGTATCGCTGCAAGCCGTTGATCTGTGTGGTTGCGGGGACAGGATTTGAATCCGTAACCTTTGGGTTATGAGTCAGCGGGTCCGAAGATAAACGAGCGGATGAAATCGGCCGTCAGGCAAGGCGCGAGGCCGAAGCGTACCGTTGGTACGGTGACGGCATTGCGCCGGGTGAGCCACCCCTGCTCGCAATCCTCGACGAACTCATCGAAGAGGTAGCAAATATTCGTCCGCCGCGGTGGGTGCGCGCGACGAGATCGCAGGCCTCCCTGAAATCGTGCGTCACCGGCTTGTCGCCAACGATATCGAGGCCGGCGTCGAGCGCGGCGACGGCGAACCGGTAGTGCGTATCGTTGGGCGTCATGATCGCCACCGCGTCGATGCCGTCCGGCCGCAGGCGTTCCTGGCGCAGCATTTAATCGACGTCGCCGTAGCTGCGCCCGGGATCGAAACCCAACGCCGCGGTGCATGCGTCCGCTCCATGCGTCGGGGCCGCCGCCGATCAGTCCAAGGCGCAGCGGCCTGCCGAATCGCTCCCGTAATCCAGTCATGTCCTTCCCTTCCCTTTCCTTTCGCAGCAGCGGATCATAGCGGATAGAATCGAGCGGAACAGACACGGAGGGCGCCATGCAACTCGACTCGGAGCAGCGGTCGCGATTGGATCGCGACGGTTACCTGTTTTTTCCCGGCCTGTTCAAGCCGGATGAAATCGCGGTCTTGCTCGACGAAGTCCCGCGGCTTTATGCCGAGCAGCGGCAGGAGAACGTGCGCGAAAAAGGAAGCGATGCCGTGCGCACCAATTTCGCCGCGCACCTGTACAGCGCGCCGTTCGCGCGGCTCGCCCGCCACCCGCGGATGATCGAACCGGCGATGCAGGTGTTCGGCGAGCCGGTGTACATGCATCAGTTCAAGATCAACGGCAAAATGGCCTTCGATGGCGACGTCTGGCAATGGCATCAGGATTTCGGCACCTGGAAGAACGACGACGACATGCCCGAGCCGCGGGCGATGAACGTGGCGATCTTTCTGGACGAGGTCAACGAGTTCAATGGCCCGCTGATGTTCATTCCCGGCAGCCACAAGCTCGGCGTCATCGACGCCGCCCACGACACTTCGACCACCAGCTATCCGCTGTGGACAATCAGCCACGACACCATCGCTCGCCTGGTCGCCCGCGGTGGCATCGTCGCGCCAAAGGGACCCGCGGGATCGATGATCTTGTTTCATTCGTGCCTCGTTCACGCATCGAGCTCCAACCTGTCGCCGTGGAATCGAGTCAGCGTCTACTTGAGCCTGTGCGCGGTGTCCAACCACATTCGCCGATTCAAGCGTCCCGAATACATCGCCCACCGCGATTTCACACCGATCGAGTGCCTGCCGGACGATTGTCTGCTGAAGGATTACAACGTTGCGCTGCCGTGGAAGAACGGGACGCCGCAGGCCGCCGGCGACACGAGCCTCGCCGCTTGAATCAAGCGTGAGCGCATGAGCCTTTACGCCGGACTGCAGAAGCGCGCCGCCGAAGGGCGGCCGATTCGCGTCGGATTGATCGGCGCCGGCAAGTTCGGCGCCATGTATCTCGCGCAGGTTCCGAAGACGCCCGGCGTTCATCTGGCGGCGATCGCCGACCTGTCGCCGGCAAACGCGATCGTCAATCTTCGGCGCGTCGGCTGGGCGCCGGAGCGCTTCGGGGCGCCGTCGCTCGACCATGCCTTGCGTCACGGGACGACCCATGTCGGCGACGACTGGCAGGCGCTGCTTCGCCATCCCGCGATCGACATCGTGGTCGAATGCACCGGCAACCCGATCGCGGCGGTGGAGCATTGCCTGGAAGCATTTCGTCAGCGCAAAAACGTCGTCAACGTGACCGTCGAAGCCGACGCGTTTTGCGGCCCGCTGCTGGCGCGCAAAGCCGCCGAGGCCGGCGTCGTTTACAGCCTGGCTTTCGGAGACCAGCCGGCGCTGATCTGTGACCTGGTCGACTGGGCGCGCGCCGCCGGCTTCGGCGTGGTCGCCGCCGGACGAGGCCATAAGTGGTTGCCGCATTTCGCCCAGTCGACGCCGGAAACGGTGTGGGGACATTACGGTCTGACGCCTGAACAGGCGCGGACTGGCGGACTCAATCCGAAGATGTTCAATTCGTTTCTGGACGGCTCGAAACCGTCGATCGAAAGCACCGCCGTGTGCAACGCGACCGGCCTGGCTGCGCCTCCGGATGGACTCACCTATCCGCCTGCCTCGATCGACGATATTCCGTCGATCTGCCGTCCGCGCGCGGAGGGGGGCGTTCTCCACCAGAAGGGCCAGGTCGAGGTCATCTCGTCCCTTCAGCGCGACGGCAGCCCCATCGGCTACGACATCCGCTTCGGGGTCTTCGTGGTGTTCGAAGGCGACACCGAATACATCCGCAACTGCTTCAAGGAATACATGGTACGCACCGACGCCAGCGGCCGTTACGCGTGCCTCTACAAGCGGTGGCACCTGATCGGCCTCGAGGTTGGAATCTCGGTGGCATCGGTCGGACTTCGCGGCGAAGCGACCGGCGCAGCAACATGCTTCAACGCCGACGTCGTGGCCACCGCTAAACGAGATCTCGCGGCCGGAGAGTTACTCGACGGCGAAGGCGGGTACACGGTCTGGGGCAAGCTTCTGCCGGCATCGACGTCGCTCGCCCTCGGCGGGCTGCCGCTGGGTCTCGCCCATAACGTCAAGCTGGTGCGCGCGGTGCGCCAAGGCGAGGTGCTGGCGTGGAACGACGTGGCCCTCGACGCCGGCCTGCCCGCCTATCGAACGCGTCGCGAAATGGAAGCCTTGTTTGCGCCGCGGGCGGTACGGGAAGGTGGGTCCCGTCGCCCCGATCCGATGCGCGCTGACAAACTGCCTGTGGAAGGCATTTCCGGTCGATGACCCGGGTTCAAGGATAAGCACATGGCCGTACGAAATCGCGATTCGCGTAAATGATGGACGAGTTCGCGTACGGCAAGCGTTAACGCGCTGCGCGCGAGGCCGCAGGCCGACCGCGCGCCGTCACGCGCAGCGAACGCGGATCGCGGATCGCGCTTGCCGCACTTGCGTCAGCGGGACCAGGTCGGCCGTCCCTCGTATGGATATCGATCTGCGATCCTGCGTCCTGACG
>DAIQRF010000140.1:0-6205 GCA_036786505.1 Casimicrobiaceae bacterium
GACCTGCGCAGCATGCTGCGAGCTGGCCGTCGATTACAACCGCTGGGACAGAGCGGATGCCAAGCGCCTTGGCGCGCTTCGCCGTATCGATGTCCTTCATATCATGGACCAGCACCTCGCACGTCGAGCCGGCGGCGCGCTTGATAATTTCGATGGCCTCTTCGCAGGCTCCACAGCCGGCGCTGAACACTTCCACTTTGCGTTTTGCATTCATCTCTTTACTCCTTTCAAACCAAGTTCCAAGCCGTTGTCCAGGCTTCAGCCGTAGAGCGACAAGCGGCGCGCTTTTTTATCACAATATCAGCTTAAACCTTGGAGGTAGTACCAGAAGTCAAGTGCGGAATGTGGCGACAGGGCCGCGTGCGCTCTCGTCGCGCCGATGCGTCTTGTGGAAGGCTTGGCGGGTCTGCTCGTACATTCCACATCTCCTCGCGGACGCTCTCGACGAGGAGAAAATCGCGTCTAGTTCGTCCTGTCCCGTCTGATTGTCAGTTTTACAACGGGACCATCTTTACGAACTTTACGGCTCTGCGTTTGTCTATGTTCGGTTGCATACATTCCTGTTGCGACAACACATATAGACTGCCCAGTATGCGGAAGCTTGCGCAGTACGCGGGGGCCGTGGAAAGCCGCAACCGCGTTTCAGAAGCCGCCCGGCTACGAGTCGAAACGCCGTGCGGTTAAATTCTCAATCGACTAATTTCAAGGAATCAACTATGAACAAGGCAAAAGTAGTTCTCTTTGCAGCGGCGTTTGTCGCCACCGGAGCGTTCGCCATGGACGATATGAAGCCGCAAGGCATGATGATGGATATGAATGCGATGGATACCAATCACGACGGCGCGATCTCGAAAAAAGAGTTCATGAAGTTTCACGAAGGTATGTGGGCCAAGATGAAAAAAAATAAGTCGGGCATGGTCGACATGAAGGATATGGAAATGATGCATGACAGCATGATGAAGGACGGCTCGATGATGAAGGACGGCTCGATGATGAAGGACGGCTCGATGACGAAGGACGGCTCGATGACGAAGGACGGCTCGAAGATGAAGGAAAAAGCCGGGAAGTACTGATTCCCGCGACGCACCAACGTCTTGCCGCCGCTCTTGGTCTCATGGTGGATGGACCTCTCGTCGAACCATCCAAAAAAATTTGATTGCTGCCGCTTGACTTGGAGACGGGTGAACTTACGCGGCTGTATGGGTCGAGAAGGAATGTACGTTTCTCGCTCGCGGAGGCCAAGCCGGGAAAGCGTCAGTTTCGCGCTGACCACTCCTTCGATGCTGTGATATTCGATCTCGCCTGAGGGATAGGGAAGTGGCAGGGCTTTAGTGCCCTGCCACTGTAAGACTGCGATTACTTGCGCGATACCGCGCGAAACCGCATCACGGCTTACCGCGGATTTCAGCGCTCCCAGTGCCCGCGGTCGAAGTGCCAGCGCCCGTCGCGCTCGATCCAATGGTGCGGCGCCCAGTGATAGCCGCGGCGCTCGCGCACCCAGTAGCCCTTCGCCCACACGTGGCGGTGGCCGCGCCAATCCCAATAGCCCGGCGCCCAGACGTAACCTACTCTGTGCTTGGGAACGACTTCCACCCGAGGCGGAGGCGGCGCCGTTTCTACATCCAGATACACCTTGGCCTCGCTGACGACCGGTACCGCGATCGCTCCCAAGGCCAGCGCTGCAACAACGATTCGAGCCCGCATTGACATGTCATGCTCCCATGGTCGGTTGAATTTCCGGGCCGCCAGCGTTGGCGTCCGTACGGCCCACTAACGCTTGGGGTTGCGTCGGTGTTGACAGGTCGTACCAAGCACTGGTTTCGCGCGACGCGCGGATGCATTTATCGCGCACGATTGTAGGACGATTGCCGACAAATCCCGCGACCAGGCTTCTTGCCCACCACCACTGGGCAACCACCGCCGTTGGCCAGAGGTACCGAAGCCGCGCTAGGTCGACGATTGCGAGGCCCGGGCCACATCCACGACCAGAATATGAACGCGGAATGGGCCGTGCGCCCCGAGCACGATGGTCTGCTCGATGTCGCCGGTGCGAGAGGGTCCCGAGATCAGATTGATCGCGCGGGGAACGCTGCCGCGCTCCTTGCGGATCAGGGCAAACGCGTCTTCCATGGTGTCGACAATGCGGTTCGCGGATACGATGGCGACGTGGGTGTCCGGCAACAGCGTGGTCGCGCTCGGCGTGTCGGCCCCCGATACGACGACCAGCGTCCCGGTTTCGGCGATGGCGCAGCATACGCCGGTGATACCGAGGCGGTCGTCGCCGACCGTCGGCCGCGCTTCCACGCTCAATCCGGCCTGGGTCCAATCCAGGTCCGCGAATTCCGGCCAGCACACGCCGCGATGCGACTTTTGGGTGACAAGCGCGGGCGCGAGCTCGAGCGCATCGAGGTAGCCCGCGACCGCAGCCGGAATCTCGTTGCGATGGCTGACACGGGCGACGGTGCTCTCCATGTCGGCCGCGCGCCTGATGAAGCGCAGGACGCGATCGGCGTCGAACGCCGGCGTCGGCCCTCGATCATGCGCGTCGAGGTACGCTTGCGCCTCGGCCAGCGCCGCCGGATCGGTGCCGGTCTTGCCGAGCGCCTGGCGTACCCGGCCGAGCACCTTGTCGCGCGAGCTCGTCACCGGACGTTGGCGCGCACGAACGCATCGATGCGCTGGACGCCGTCGCAAATCATGGCCGGCGACGCCGCATAGGAGAAACGGATGTGCTGGCCGTCGCCGGGAACGCGACGTCCAAAATGAATGTCCGCCAGCACCGCGACACCGGCTTCGTGCAACAGGCGCTTGCGCAACTCCTCCGAATCCGCGCAGCCGATTCGCGCGCACGCTTCGGTGACGTTGGGCCACGCGTAGAAGGCGCCGCCGGGCGTCTTGCAGGTGAAGCCCGGCACCTGGTTCAACAGCCCGACGATCAGATCGCGGCGCTCGAGGAACGACGCACGCATCGCCTCGGCTGCATCCTGCGGCCCGTTGATCGCCTCCACCGCCGCCCATTGGCTGATTTGCGACGCGCATGAGTCGGTGTTGGTGATCCAGCGCGTGAACACCGGCGCGAGCATCCGATTGGCAACGAATCCGATGCGCCAACCGGTCATCGCCCAGGTCTTGGATGCGCCGTCGGAAATCACGGTGCGCGCGAGCATGCCGGGGAATTGCGCCAGCGACACGAACTCGCCTTGGTAGCTGAGCCGCGAGTAGATCTCGTCGGCGAACACCCAGATTTGCGGATGGCGCCGGAGGATCTCGGCAATCGCCTCCAGATCGGCGCGCTTGAGAATGCCGCCGGTCGGGTTGTGGGGCGTGTTTAGGATGAGAAGCCTGGTTTGCGGCGTGATCTTCGCTTCGAGCTCATGCGGATCGAACGCAAAATCGCGCGACTCCTTGAGATAGATCGGCACCGGAACCGCGCCATTGGCGATGATCTGCGATTCGTAAATGGGAAATCCCGGCACCGGGTAGATCACTTCGTCATTGGCGCCAAAGTCCGTCACCGAGGCGATGGTGTAGGCAATGAACGGCTTGGCGCCGGCGCCGACAACCACATCCTCCGGCGCGATGTCGAGCGTTCGGCGAGCACCCATGTCACGCGCCGCGGCCGCGCGAAGCTCGTCGATCCCGGCCGACGGCGTGTAACCGTGCTTGCCGCCGCGGATCGCCGAGACACCCGCGTCCTGAATGTTGGAAGGCGTCGGAAAATCCGGCTGGCCGATGCAGAACGACACGATGTCCCTGCCCTGCCGGACAAGACCGTTGACCTCGGCCAGGACGACGAACGCATTTTCGGTTCCGAGGCTCTCGCCGCGGCGGCTGATTTTGGGCGCGGTGCTCGGTGGATCGAGCGGCGGATTCATCGCTCGCCTCGATTTTTCCGCCGCGGCGCGGCCAGCTCGCGAAACGTTTTTCCCGCGGGCGCCGGCATGTCGCGGGCATCGGTCCAGCCGCCAACGAGAGGCAGGCGGTGGATCAGCCGCTCGCGGCCACCCATCCACTTCAGCGCCCGCACGCCGATCTTCGTCGTCAGCGCGTACAGTGCGGGCCGCGACGCCAGCCACGACCAGGCGCGCAAGCCCGCGCGCTCGTACCATGGACGCAGGCGGCGCTCGAACTGCTGCTCGCGGAGCTTTCGCAGCAGATCGGGTAGCGGAATCTTGACCGGACAGACGACGCCGCATTGATTGCACAGGGTCGAAGCCTGCGGCAAATCGAGCGCGTTCTCGATGCCGATATACGCGGGCGTCAGGATCGAGCCGATCGGTCCCGGATAAACCCAGCCGTACGAGTGACCGCCGATATTCTGATAGACCGGGCAATGGTTCATGCACGCACCGCAGCGGATGCAACGCAGCGCTTCCTTGAGCTCGCCTGCGAGTACGCCGCTGCGCCCGGCATCGACCAGGATGAAGTACATGTGCTCGGCGCCGTTGAACTCGCCTTCGCCTTTGACGCCGGTGAGAATGTCGACATAGTTGGAGATCGACTGGCCGGTCGCCGATCGAGGCAAGAGCCGCATCAGGGTCGCGACATCTTCCAGCGTCGGAACGATTTTCTCGATGCCTGATATGGCGATGTGCACCTTCGGCAGGGTCGTGGTCAGCGTCGCGTTGCCCTCGTTGGTCACCAGCACCACCGAGCCCGTTTCGGCGACGAAAAAATTACCGCCCGATATGCCCATGTCGGCAGTCAGGTAGTGGCTGCGCAGGACGCCGCGCGCTTCGAGACAAAGCTCGGCGATCCCGGTCTTGCGCGCCGTCCCGTGCACCTTGGCAAACAGATCGGAGACTTCCTCCTTGCTCTTATGCAGCGCCGGTCCGATGATGTGCGACGGCGGCTCGTAATCGTTGATCTGCAGAATGTATTCCCCCAGATCGGTCTCGACCACCTGCCCGCCGGCCGCTTCGATGGCCCGATCCAGCGCCGACTCTTCGCTGACCATTGACTTCGACTTGATGGACTTGCGCACGCCGTGGCGCTTCGCAATGGCGAGCACGTGTTCGTTGACCTCGTCCGGCGTCTCCGCCCAGAGCACGGTGGCGCCGCGCGCAGTGGCGTTTCTTTCGAAAATCTCCAGCCATACGTCGAGGCGGTCCAGCGCCCGCTGGCGGATGGCGCGTGCCGCTTCGCGCGTCGCTTCGACCTCGTCGAGCTCGAACAAGGCCTCACGGCGCTTGGCGACGAACTTGCCCTTGATCTTTTGCAGGTTGCCCTGTAGCTGCGCATTGCCCATGTTGTCATGGGCGCGCTCCTTGAAATGCATCGATGCGACTTGCATTGCGATCCTCGTCAGCCTGCGCTACAGCTCGTCGCCGGCCAGCAGCTCGGCGACGTGCAGCACCCTGGTCGTCATGTCGCCGCGCCGCCGCAGCCTGCCCTCGATGTTGAGCATGCACCCAAGATCGCCCAGCACGACTGCGTCGGCCCCCGACTGCGCGACGAACTCACATTTGTTGTCGGCAAGCCGCGATGAAATTTCGCCGTATTTGATCGAAAACGTTCCGCCGAAGCCGCAGCAGGTTTCGCATTCTGTCATTTCCTTGAGCGTAAGCCCCGGCATCCCGGCCAGCAGTTTGCGAGGCTGCTCCTTGACGCCCATTTCACGCAAGCCGGCGCAGGAGTCGTGGTAGGTGACGGTGCCGACGAATTTACCGGGAACCGACTCCAACTTGAGGACGTTGACCAGAAAGTCGGTGAGCTCCCAGGTCTTGGCGCCAAGCGCGGTTGCGCGTCGAAGCATCGCCGAGTCGTCGCGAAAAAGATCCGCGTAATGCGTCTTGATCATGCCGGTGCACGACCCCGACGGCGCGACCAGATAGTCGCAGGCCTCGAATTCCCCGATCAGCTTGGTCGCCAGCGCGATCGCGCCCTTGCGATCACCCGAGTTATAGCCGGGCTGGCCGCAACACGTCTGAGTTTCGGGGATGACTACCTGCGCGCCGCCGGCTTCGAGCAGCCTGATCGCGGCAAAGCCGATCGACGGACGCATCAGGTCGACAAGGCAAGTGACGAAAAATCCGACGCGCATGATGGTCAGCGAACGGGCAAATTCAGTACGAGCGGGTCAGAGCGACGACACACATCCCCATCAATTGCTGGGGGAAAATGCCAAAGAACAACAACGAGAGCCCGTTGAGCGATAGTAATACCCGCATGTCGCCTCGCGCCTCGAGCGGTGCCTTGTCCACCG
>DAIQRF010000141.1:0-6175 GCA_036786505.1 Casimicrobiaceae bacterium
AAAGCCGTCGCGAAAGCGTTGCACGCGTCCGCCTTCGTGATCGACCGCGATCAGCGGCGGCGGATCGCGTAGACCACGAATCGCTTGCGTGAGCGCATCGAGTTGCCTCGCGGATTCGTAGTTGCGCGCAAACAGGATCACGCCGCCGGTCAGCGGGTGTGCGATGCGCTCGCGATCTTCGGCTTCGAGCTCGAACCCCACGACGTCGAGCATCACCGGGCCGCGCGGAAGCAGTGTCATCGAGCGCGGCGAAATGGAAGTCGACCGTGAAGACTCGGGCCGGCTCTAGCCGACGCGCACCGCGGCTTCGCGAATCAACGCCTTCATCTGCCGCACCGCCTCGCGCAAGCCGACAAACAGCGAGCGGCTGACGATGGCGTGGCCGATATGCAGCTCACCCACGCCGGGAAGCGAGGCAACCGGTTGCACGTTGAAGTAGTTGAGCGCGTGTCCGGCGTTGAAGCGCATGCCAAGCGCGCGAACGGCCGCGCCCGCGTCGCGGATCTTGGTCAGCTCGGCAACCACCGCGGCACTTTCACGATCCCGCCCCTTGGCGTGAAACGCATGCGCATACGGGCCGGTATGAATCTCGCAGACCTTGGCGCCGATCCGCGCCGCGGCATCGACCTGCTCAGGCAATGCATCGATGAAGACGCTGGTCATGATGCCGGCGTCGGCGAGCAATGCAACCACCGATTTCAGGCGCGCCTCCTGGCCTGCGACGTCGAGACCGCCTTCGGTGGTGATCTCCTCCCGTCCCTCGGGCACCAGCATCGCCATTTCCGGCTTGAGCGCACGCGCGATCGCGACCATCTCGTCGGTCGCCGCCATCTCGAGGTTGAGCTTGATGTGCACCAGCTCGCGCAGGCGGCGCACATCGTGATCCTGGATGTGGCGCCGGTCTTCGCGAAGATGAACCGTGATACCGTCCGCGCCCCCGAGGTGTGCTTCCACCGCCGCCCACACCGGGTCGGGTTCATACGTGCGCCGCGCCTGACGGAGCGTGGCCACATGGTCGATGTTGACGCCAAGCTCGATCATGAATAACCGTCCTCGTCGGTGATCTCATCGAGCGCCTGAAGATCGCGCACGACGCGGCGGCTGAATATGACGCGGCGTTCAAGATAGTGGTCGAGAACCTCGCGCATCAACCGTTTGGCTTCGACGGCGGCGTCCGGCGCGCGGAAGTCCTGCTGCGCCAGCGCCAGCAGCGTGGTGCCGCGAACCAGCGGATAACGCAGCCCCGGTTCCGACACGACGGTCCGCGGTCCGCGATCGAATGCGTAATAGTACCGTGCACCAGGGTCCACCGGCAGGCCGCTGTCGACCTCGTGCGTCAGGGGCAGCGCGTAACCGAGCTGGGCGAGGAGCTGGACCTCGAACTGGCGCAGTGCCGGGGCCTGCTCCGCTCCGCCGGCGAGCTTGCCCAGCGTGCTCTGGTAATCGCGAAAGAGCTGCGGATGCGCATCTTCGCGCGGCAGCATCTTGAGCAGCAGCTCATTGAGATAGAAACCGCAAAGCAAGGCCGAGCCTGCGACAAGGGGCAAGCCGCCGCGCCATTCGGCCCGAATCAGCGTCTTGATCTCGCCCGCGCCCGCCCACGAAATGGTCAGCGGCTGGAACGCCTGCAAAACCCCGCGCAGCTCCGAACGCGGACGTTTTGCGCCGCGCGCCACCAGCGCAACACGGCCGTAATCCGCGGTGAGCGCCTCGACAATGAGGCTCGTTTCACGGTAGGGATGCGCATGCAGCACGAAAGCCGGCTGATCGTCGCGCCGTTCGCGCGCGTGTTTCATCGCCAATGCTTCATCGTTAATGCCTCATCGTCAATACCCAAGCTGGTCGAGCATGCGCTGGTCGTCGGCCCAGCCGCTTTTGACGCGAACCCAGACTTCAAGAAAGACCTTGCCTCCGAACAGGCGCTCCATGTCGCGTCGCGCGGCGCTGGCCATCGTTTTCATCCGCATGCCGCCTTCGCCGACCAGCATTGCACGATGGCTCGCCTTGTCGACGTAAACGGTGGCGTGAATACGGCGAAGATCGCCCGCATGCTCGAACGAGTCGATGCCGACGCTGGTCGAGTACGGGACCTCATCACCGAGCGCCCGGAAGATTTTTTCCCGGATGTACTCGGAGGCCAGAAAACGCTCGTCGCGGTCGGTGAGCTCGTCTTCCGCGTAGCGCGCATCGCCAGGGGGCAGACGCGCTGCGATCTCGGAGCGCAAGTCGTCGAGCTGCCAGTGCTTGTCGGCGCTGATGGGGACGATGGCGGCAAAGTCGCGGGTCGAGGCGAGCTGCGCGAAATATGGCAGCAGCGACGACTTGTCCTTCAGCCGGTCGACCTTGTTGACCGCGGCGATGGCCGGCACCGTGGCGGGCAACAGCGCCAGCACCGCGCGATCGGCGTCGGTCAGCCTTCCCGCTTCCAACACCACGACGACGACATCGATCTCGCGCAGGCTTTCGCGAACCGCGCGATTCATTCGATCGTTCAGGAGCGATTCGTGCAGCGTCTGATACCCGGGAGTATCGACAAAGATGCATTGTTCTTGCGGCGTGGTCAGAATGGCCAGCACGCGGTGCCGGGTCGTCTGCGGCTTCTTCGAGGTGATGCTGATTCGTGCGCCCACCAGCGCATTGAGCAGCGTCGACTTGCCGACGTTGGGACGGCCGACGATCGCCACCTGACCGCAGCGAAATGCGCGTCCGGACGCCGCGTCGCAGGACGCACCGTCCGGGAGACGATCAGCCGCGGTCCGCTTGCTCATAAGCCTCAGCGGCGGCGGCTTGTTCGGCGGAGCGACGGCTGGCGCCGGCACCGCTCGCTTCGATGCCGAGGGACGCGATGCGGCATACGACTTCGAACGTCTGCAGGTGCGCCTCCCCTTTCACGTTCACGATCGCGTATTCGGGCACCGGCAAGCGCTTGCCCTGAAGCCATTCCTGCAATCGCGTCTTCGGGTCTTTGGCCAACTCGCCCGGATTGAGGCAATCGAGCTCCTGCTTGTACACGCGAATTACCGCCTCTTGCGCGGCGTCGAATCCGCCGTCGAGCAAGATCGCACCGAACAGTGCTTCCAGCGTGTCGGCGAGGATCGACGGCCTGCTGGCGCCGCCGCTCTTCAGCTCCCCCTCACCCAATCGAACCGATTTCCCGAGCTCGAGCGATAGCGCAAGCCGATGCAGCGTCTCCTTGTTGACCAGATTCGCGCGCACCCGGGACAACTCTCCCTCTGGAATCTGCGGGAAGCGACGAAACAGGGTCAGGGCGATGGCGCAATTGAGCACGCTGTCGCCGATGAATTCGAGGCGCTCGTTGTGATCCGCGCCGAAACTGCGGTGGGTCAAAGCCAGGCGGAGCAGCTCCGGTTGCCGGAAGTCGTGACCAAGCGCTGGGAGCCGGTCGCTGGACATCGAGGTAGACGCGCCTACTTCGTCGCCGTGGCCTCGAATTCGAGCAGCAGGCTTACATTGCCGACGAGGTGAAGCGTTCTTGTCCAGGCCGCCACAGCCACCAGGTTGTTGCCTTCCTTGGTCACCTCAATGTCACTGCCTCGCACCGAATCGATATAGTCAGCGCTTGCCTTGAGATCGAAGTCACGGCGAAACTGATACAGCGAAAATCCTTCCTTGGAATCCTCTAGCGTCTTGGCCAATACTTTTTGCACCGAAAAATATTCGATGTAGGACGGCAATACGCGAAAACTGATCATCACCACCGCCACTACAACTATAGCGGTGAAGATAAACCCCGTCATCGTGAGGCCGCGTTGCCGGTGTCGACTGCGCATATTCTCTCCCCTCACCTAATGCTGCTGCCAATACGCTTGAACGCCAGGCTGCTGATGTCGTCCCAATTGAACCAGATGAAAAACGCCTTGCCGCGGATGTGATCGTCGGGGACGAAGCCCCAGTAGCGGCTGTCGTCGCTGTTGTCCCGGTTGTCGCCCATCATCAGATAGTTGCCGGCGGGCACCCTGCAGGTAAATCCTCGATCATTGTAAACACAGTTCTCCCGTCCGGGGAACTGGCGCACATTGTGTGGATAGACGGGCTGCATGGCGGGGTTCTGGGCGATTGCATGCTCGCGCTCGCCTACCCGCTCCAGAAACCGCTCCGTCGTCGCATAGCTCAGACCCTCGAGATAGCCGTAGGCGCCATCAGGAGTCTGCGGCCAGGGCGTCCCGTTGACGGTGATCTTCTTGTCGCGGTAAACGACCTCGTCTCCGGGAAGGCCGATCACGCGCTTGATGAAATCCTGCGAGGGGACGACGGGATATCGAAACACGATGACGTCGCCGCGTTCCGGCTCGCCGAGTGGAATGATCTTCTTTTCGATGATCGGCAGCCGAATGCCGTAGGCGAATTTGTTCACCAGAATGAAATCACCGACCTCGAGTGTCGGCCGCATCGAGGAGCTCGGGATCTTGAACGGCTCGGCAATGAACGAGCGCAGCAGAAAGACGATCAGCAGCACCGGAAAAAAACTCTTCGGATACTCGATCCACCACGGCTCCGGTTCGCCAACGGCGCGGTTGCGGGCCAATACCACGCGGTCGGCCAGCGCGATGATTCCGGTCACGACCGTGAGCAAAAACAGTATCAGGGCGAAGTTCATGAGTCGCTGCGTCTCGCTTGTTGTTGGTCGGTGAAGATCCGGTGACGCCGGGGCTTGGCGCTCGCCGTAGGGAATGGGCGATGTTCGCATAGGCGCGAGCCGCCGTAGGCGCCAATTCCCGCCGCCCGTCCCGCGAAGCCGGCGCTCAGTCTCATTTCTCGCCGACCTGGAGAATGGCGAGGAAGGCTTCCTGCGGAATTTCGACGCTTCCCACCGCCTTCATCCGCTTCTTGCCGGCCTTCTGTTTTTCGAGCAGCTTGCGCTTGCGCGTGATGTCTCCGCCGTAGCATTTGGCAAGTACGTTCTTGCGCATCGCCTTGACCGATTCGCGGGCGATGATCTGCGCGCCGATTGCCGACTGGATCGCCACGTCGAACATCTGCCGCGGGATCAGCGAACGCATCTTGGAAACCACTTCGCGGCCGCGGTGCTGGGCGACCGAGCGATGGACCATCACCGACAGCGCGTCGACGCGCTCGCCATTGATCAGGATGTCGAGCTTGACCACGTCGGCGGCGCTGAACTCCTTGAATTCATAGTCGAGCGACGCGTAGCCGCGGGAAACGGACTTGAGCCGGTCGAAGAAATCCATCACCACCTCGGCCAGCGGCAGCTCGTAGGTCAACATGACCTGACGTCCCAGATACTGCATGTTCTTTTGCGCCCCGCGGCGCTCGGTGCAAAGCGTTATCACCGGCCCCACGTATTCCTGCGGCATCAGGATTGTGGCGGTGATGATCGGCTCACGGATCTCCTCGACCCGGGACAGATCCGGCAGCTTCGACGGGTTCTCGATTTCCAGCAGCGTTCCGTCGCGAAGCAGCACCTGATAGATGACCGTCGGCGCGGTCGTGATCAGGTTCATGTCGTATTCGCGCTCGAGCCGTTCCTGCACGATGTCCATGTGCAGGAGACCCAGAAAGCCGCAGCGGAAACCGAATCCCAACGCCTGCGATACTTCCGGCTCGTAGTGCAGCGACGCGTCGTTAAGCTTCAGCTTGTCCAGCGCATTGCGCAGTGCTTCGTATTGATTGGACTCGACCGGATAGAGGCCGGCGAATACTTGTGGCTTCACGTTCTTGAAGCCCGGGAGTGCCGCCGCGGCGGGCCGTGCGGCGAGCGTCACCGTGTCGCCGACCTTGGCCGCGTGAATCTCCTTGATACCGGCGACAATGAAGCCAACGCCTCCCGCCGAAAGCTCGTCACGCGCGACCGCTTTGGGCGTAAAAACACCGACCTGCTCGCAGTGGTAAAGCGCACCCGTCGCCATCAACAGAATCCTGTCGCGCGGCTTGAGCGTCCCTTGCATCACCCGCACCAGCATGACGACGCCGACGTAGTTGTCGAACCAGGAATCGATGATCAACGCTTGCAGCGCGGATGCAGGGTCGCCCTTGGGCGCAGGGATGCGCGCGATCACCGCCTCCAGGATATCGTCGACGCCCTCGCCGGTCTTGGCGCTGGCGAGAATCGCATCGTGGGCGGGAATGCCGATGATGTCCTCGATCTCGGTGATGACCCGAGGGGGATCGGCCGACGGCAAGTCGATCTTGTTCC
>DAIQRF010000142.1:0-6166 GCA_036786505.1 Casimicrobiaceae bacterium
CGCTATGACAGGGCTCCGCCGGATGCAACTCCCCCGATCGAGAATACAGCGTAAAGGGCATGGATCCGTCCTATCGCGATAGGTCACCGCAACAACGGGATCGTTCACGCATCGCGAACGCGCCGCACTGCGGCGTGAACCGGTTTATTCGGCGGCACGCGCCGGCAGCGTGCGGTGACGCCGCACCGGCGACCAGACCACCGCCGCCGCCGATAGCATCAACCCTAGGACTCCGACCGTAAGCAGCGTGCCGCGCAGGCCGATGCCCGTCGCCAGCGCGCCTCCGACGAGCGAGCCCAGCGGTGCCGACGCCACCGTGAGAAAGCGCATCGTGGCCGTCATCCGCCCAAGCAGCCGGTCCGGTGTGATGGCTTGTCGCAACGCCAGATAGTTGATCCCGTACAGCACTGCGCCGAAGTCGAAGACCAGCATCGCGGCGCCCAGCGCAAGCGTCGCGATCCACGGCGGTCCGCCGATCAGCCCGAAGGCCTGCCAACCGAATGCGGTCAGGATCAGGCCGTGGACGATTACCGGGCCGATGCCAAGCCGCGCCGACAAGCGCTGCGCCGACGCCGAAGCCAGCACGCATCCCAGTCCGCCACAAGCGTAGGCCACGCCGATCGCGCCGGCCGACAATCCGATCTCGCGCGTCGCAAACAGGATCAGCACCGCGATCTGCATGTGGTGCAGGAATTGCCAGGTGCCGGCGAGCCAGGCGAGACCCCACAGCGTGCGGTTCTCCCAAACGAGCTTGAAGCCTTCACCGATCTCGGTCCATATGCCCGCCCCGGCCGATGGATTGGGCACGTCGTTTCGGGCGACGATTCGACGGAGCATGAACGCCGAAACAAAAAACGTGATCGCGTCGAGCGCGATCGCGAATGGCGCCGTCAACGCGTGGATCAGACCCCCGGCAAGGCCGGGACCGATCAGCGCCGCCGATGTTTCGCCGAGTGCGGTCTTGGCATTGGCCTCGACCAGCCGCTTGCGGCCGGCCATTTGCGCCAGCAGCACCTGGTACGCCGCGCCTCCGACCACGTTCTGGACGCCGCATAGAAACCCGACCGCGAACAGGATTTCCATCGACAGCGAACCGAACCATGCCGCGATGGGGATCGCCAGCAAGGCGAGGCCCCGCCCGAGGTCTGCGACGATGATCACCGGCAGCTTGCGCACGCGGTCGAGCAGCACGCCGGCGTGCAGGCTGACCAACGCGAACGGCAGCGTCTCCAGCGCGACCAGAATCCCCATCTGCATCGGCGTGGCGTTGAGCAGCAGTGCGGCCGTCAGCGGCAGCGCGAGATTGGTGATCTGCGCGCCAAACGACGTAATCGTGAGCGAGACCCAGAGCTTGCGGAAATCCCTGGATCGCCACAGCCCGCGGAACGTGCGGCGGGAAAATGTTCGTAATCGATCGATCATGGTCATGGGTCGTTTCCTCCAGCCGGAGCGCATGGCGCCCGGCCGCCGGTTAGCCGCACCGGCGGGAAACGACGTTCGGGAAAAGTGTGCCCGGACTTCGGTTCCCGCCAACCCCGGCGGGAACCCGCTCGGGCAGCTAGCGCAACGGCGGCGGCGTCCCCGACTCGAGGCCGGAGACATGCGTGCCGATGGAAATGCCCCATGCGAACGCGCGCGCCGCGAAAGCATTCGCGGTGACGGTGGTGGTCGGCGTTCTGGTCATGGCAGGCGCATTCCCTGGGGTGTTTTGGAAGATGACGGAAGTGTACGCGAGCGTCCCGCGACCTCGCAACAAGTTCGGGCGCCATTGAGCTTGCTCGGCCATCCGTTTGTCGCATTTACGCCACGCGACCCCGGCAATATTGCAGGATGGGACTACTTGCCGGCCCGCTGCCGCGCCGCATCGACGTCGAGATATTTCCACGGATGCTCCCAGTAGGCGTGTTTCTTGTAGCCCTGCACCCACGGCTGCAGCAGCGTGTTCTCGATGGTGTAAACGCCGAGCCACCATGGGTTGTACGCGGCAACGAGCTCCGACATCCTGCGATAGATCTTGTTGCGCTCGGGGCCGTCGGGCAAACGTCGCGACGCGCGATAAAGATCGTCGTACTCCGGCAGCGCGAAGCGCGCGTAGTTGGTCTGCTCGATGTTCTTGCCGTACAGCAACTGTGCGAACGCGTCGCCCTCGCCGTAGGTGGTAATCCAGCCGATGCGCCACATCTGCAGCTTGCCGTGCTTGCCCATCTGGATCAGGTCCGGCCATTTCTGCTTCAGGAACTCCAGCCGGATACCGATCGCCTTCATGCTCTTCTGCCACAGCTCGTCGAACTCGCGCTCGCGCGCCGAGGTCGCCGATGCCATGGTCAGCGCAAGCGATGCGCCGTTTGGCTGCTTGCGGTAGCCCTCGCTGTCGCGTTCGACGTAGCCGAACTTGTCCAGCAGCGCGTTGGCCGCCTGCGGGTCGTACTTGACGCCGACGTTCCAGCGGTCGTCGTGTCCGGGCAGATTCGGCGGAATCGGCTGCGTCGCAGGGACCGCCTGACCCTGGTAGACGACGCGAATGAGCGCCGGCGTATTGAAGCCGATCGCGATCGCGCGCCGCAAGGCGATGCGATCCCTGGTGTACCCGCCGACGACCGGGTCTTCCATGTTGAAGTAGGCGAACTGGAGCGCGGGCTGGGTGATGCGCGCCAGCACCACGCCGCGATCGACATACTCGGGCTTGAGTCGTCCCGACGACTCGAGCACGTGGTCGGAGAGGTCGGACGGTACGTTGACGTAATCGAGCGCCCCGCTGTTGAAGGCGAGGAGCCGCGGATTGGATTCCTCGGTGATGGAAATCTCGATGCGTCCGACGATCGGCAGCTTCTTGCCGCGCATCTTCGCCACCAACTCCTTGTCCGCCGGATCGTTGCTGTCGGGAAAGGTCTCGTCGCGGTAGTTCGGATTGGCCTCGAGCACGATCTGCGCGCCACGGCGCCAGGATTTGAGCATGTACGGACCGGTTCCGACCGGATTGGCCATCGCCCAGCCGCTCGCATCGGCATGCGCTTCGATCACTTCGCGCGCGACGGCGGCCATCGGCGACTGGGTCATGTAACCCGCCATGATGTAGTCCGGGTCCTTGAGCTTCAGCCGCAAGGTGTAGCGGTCCAGCGCCAGCAGCCCTTCGATCGGCGCGTCATAGTCGAAGCGGCCGCTCTTTTTCGCGGCATCGATCACGGCATCGGCGCCGACGATCTTCCCTTCCAGATACCAGGCGAACGGCGAGCGCACGCGCGGGTCGAGCAGCCGCTTCCATGAATAGACATAGTCGGCGGCGACGAGCTCGCGCTTCTTGCCCTTGAATGCCGGATCGTCGGCAAAATAAATGCCGGGCCTGACGCGCATGGTCCACGTCCGGCCCTCGTCGGTAACTTCCGGCATCGCCGCCGCGGTCCGCATCGTCCGCCGATAAGGCCGCGCGAGGTAGTCGAAACCATAGAGCGCATCGAAAATCGCCCGCTGCACGCTGTCCGAATAGATGTCGCTCGAGGCGGCCGGATCGAACCCGGTCTCGGCCACGATGAAGGCGGTGCGGAGTGTTTTGTTCATATCGGCCGCGGCGGCCGGCGCGGCGCCGAATGGCATCGCAAAGACCGCCGCGATCAGCGTGAGAAGCAGGCCATGGGTGCGTCGCTCGACCTTCACGCGCCGCCTACTTGCCTGGCGCCTTGCGCCGATCGAGATCGATGTCGAAATACATCCAGGGGTGCGCATCGAAGGCGTTGTATTTGTAGCCCAGAACCCATGGCTGAACGACGATGTTCTCGATGCGATAGGTGTGGAGCTTCCACGGAGCGTACGCCGTAATCAGCGAGGACATACGGCGGAAAAGCTGCACCCGCTTCGGGCCGCTTGGCAGCCGCTTGGCCTCGTCGTAAAGCGCGTTGAACTCCGGGAGGTCGAACCGGGAAAGGTTCGAGACGCCCTTGTGCGGGCCGTACAAAAGGTCGATGAAGCCGCTGCCTTCGTCGTTGGTTGCGGTGTTTGAAAGACCCCACATCTGGAGCTGTCCGGCCCGAGCCATCTTGACCGTGTCGGGAAACTTCTGCTTGAGGAATTCAATGCGGATGCCTACGGCGGTCATGCTTCGCTGCCAAAGCTCGTCGAATTGGCGGTAGATGGCGGACGGGTCCGACGCCAGGGTAAGCTTGAGCGGCTTCCCGTCCGGCAGGTCGCGCCATCCGTCGCCGTCGCGGTCGATATAGCCGAACTTGTCGAGCAGCGCCTTGGCGCCCGCGACGTTGTAGGGCGCGTCGCCTTTGAAGTTCGGATCATGCCCGATGACATTGGGCGGAATCGGCTGCGTGGCGACCTCCGCCTGATCGAGCCGGATGACGTGAATCTCGGCGTCGAGGTTGTACGCCATGCTGATCGCCCGCCGCAGCGCGATCTTGTCGTTGGCATAACCGCCGACCACCGGATCGTCCATGTTGAAGTAGGTGTAGACGATGCTGGGCTGAATCCCCCTGCCTAGCACGATGCCGCGGTTCGCGTATTCGGCCCTGAGCTTGTCGCCCTGCAAAACCTTGGGCACGAGATCGGTGGGCACACCGATGTAATCGAGCTCGCCCCGCTCGAATGCAAGCAATCGCGGGTTCGATTCTTCGATGATATTGATCTCGACGCGCCCGATCGCGGGCAGTTTCTTGCCTCGCATCTTGGCCACCAACGAGCGATCTTCCGCTTGCGCGCTTTCGGGAAAACGAACGTCGCGAAAGTTAGGATTCGCCTCCAGCACGATCTTTTGCGCGCGCCGCCATTCCTTGAGCATGTAGGGGCCCGTGCCGACGGGATGCTCCATGACCCATCCGCTGGCATCGCCGTACGCGCCGACCACTTCGCGCGCCACCGCGGCGGTGCCGGCCCCCGTAAGATCCGCAAGAAGGTCGTAGGCAAGAAAGTTGAGCTTGAGCCGGAGGGTGTAACGATCGATGGCCTGTGCTCCTTCCAGCGGCGCATCGTAATCGAACTTGCCGGTTTTTACCGCCGCGGCGATCACCTCCTTCGCGCCGACCAGTCGATCGTCGAATACCTGCACGTTGATCGAGCGAAGCTTGGGATCGATCAGGCGTTTCCAGGCGTACACGTAGTCGGCCGCCGTGAGCTCGCGCTTCCTGCCCTTGAATGCCGGATCGTCGGAGAAATAAATCCCCGGCCGCAG
This sequence comes from Casimicrobiaceae bacterium, assembly GCA_036786505.1. GTDB lineage: Bacteria > Pseudomonadota > Gammaproteobacteria > Burkholderiales > Casimicrobiaceae > PALSA-1003. Next base: position 5,168 of record DAIQRF010000142.1, read on the forward strand.
CTTGATGGTCCAGGTCAGGCCGTCGGCGGAAATGTCCGGCAGCGCCGCGGCAGTGTTGGGAACTACCTTGTACGGCCGCGCCAGATAATCGTACTTGTATAGCGGATCGAAGATCTCCCGATTGACGTAGTTGGAATACAAGTCGCCCGCTGCCTGCGGATCGAATCCCGTTTCCGGCGCGACAAGCGCCACGTGCAGCGTCTTGTTGAGATCCGCAGCCGTGGCGCAACCAAGCGCAGCGACGAACGCCAGAACGACGGCGCCAATGCTTCGCATCGCGCGCATCACAACAGTTTTTCGATATCGCCGGTGATGGCTTCGGGCTCGACGTTGGGCGCGTAACGCTCGACGACGTTGCCTTGGCGGTCGACCAGGAACTTGGTGAAGTTCCATTTGATGGCCTCGGATCCGAGCAGTCCCGGCCTGGCCTTCTTCAGATACTGGTAGAGCGGCGCGGCGCTGCCGCCGTTGACGTCCACCTTGGCAAACAGCGGAAAGGTGACTCCGTAGTTGATTTCGCAGAACGACTCGATCTCGTCTTCGCTCCCGGGCTCCTGCGCGCCGAACTGGTTGCAGGGAAAGCCGAGCACGTCGAGCCCGCGCGCGTGCATTTTCTTGTACACCGCCTCAAGCCCTTTGTACTGCGGCGTGAAGCCGCACTTGCTCGCGGTGTTCACGATCAACAGCACCTTGTCCTTGTACTGATCGAGCTTCTGCTGCTTGCCGTGAATGTCGGTGACCGGAATGTCGTAGATAGACTGGCTCATGGCGTGCTCCGGAATGCGCAGGCTGACATTATGCGCTGGCCGCTGGCGCCGTGGCGCCGACAAAAGCCGGCGGTGACAAAAGGCCGCGCTGACACAAGCCCGGATGCGGCTTCATGCTGTTCCGAAGCCGCCGCCGCCAGGCGTCTGGATGACGAACACGTCGCCTTCGTTCATCTCGACCTTGAAAGTTGCACCGAAGTCCTCGCGCGTGCCGTCGACGCGTTCCACCCAG